>NZ_DAIEII010000044.1:0-15678 GCF_027352875.1 Gryllotalpicola sp. | reverse complement strand
GAGCGAGTCGGGTAGAGCTTCGTGATGACGGCGGTGTTCGCCTTCGGGGCTGCTTCGATCGCGGCGCGCATGCCGGCCCCGCCGGCGCCCACGATGACGACGTCGAACTGATGGTGGTGGACGTTCGTCTCAGTCACGATGGCGTTATTCCTTTGTAGGCCTTAGTGGGCGGTGCAGAACGAGAGAGTCGGGTCGGACGGGCACGGGTCGAACACGGTGACCGTGTAGGTGCCGAGGATGATGAGCACGGCGACGGCCGCGACGATCGCGATCTTGAGGACGCGGTTGACCGTCGCGTTGTGGGCGTAGTCGTTGACGAGGGTGCGCATGCCGTTGCCGCCGTGGATGAGTGCGAGCCACAGCATGAGGCCATCCCAGACGCGCCAGAACGGGCTCGCCCACTTGCCGGCGACGAAGGCGAAGTCGACACCTCGGATGCCCTCGCCGAGCACGAGATTCACGAAGAGGTGGCCGAGGATGAGGATGACGAGCAGCACGCCGGAGGCGCGCATGTAGATCCATCCCCACTTCTCCCAGTTGACGCCCTGGCGGGGGCTGCGGGCGGGGGTGCGGGGGGCGTCGATCGTCGTCATCATGACTGGCTCTCCAGGATGATGTTGTGGAGCTGGACGGGGAGGAATCCGGCCATCAGGACCGCCCAGACGACCACGACAGTCCAGAACATGACGCGCTGGTACTTGGCGCCCTTGCTCCAGTAGTCGATGAGGATGATGCGCAGCCCGTTGAGCGCGTGGAAGATGATCGCCGCAACCAGCGCGCACTCGCCGAGGCCGAGGAACCAGTTCTTGTAGGTGCCGATGACCGCGTTGTACGCGTCGGGGCCGAGGTTGAGCACGACCGAGTCGAGGATGTGCACCAGCAGGAAGAAGAAGATCGCGACACCGGTGATGCGGTGCAGGACCCAGGACCACATGCCCTCTCGACCGCGGTACAGCGTGCCGCCCGGTCGGGATTTCTTCGGCGTCGGGATCGACACCGTCTCAGTTGCCACCGAACAACCCTCCTCGGCTGTCTAAGACGCCTGCGCGCCTGGGCCAGTCTATGACTGCGCGCGTATTCGGCGGCGCTAGAACCACCCTAATTTATCTTGACGTCGAGATAAGCCGGGGCGACTGCGCGTCGGCGTCAGGCGACCGCGATGCGCTGCCGGGCGAGGACGCCGGCCTCGCGATAGTGCTCGAAAAGCTCGTCGCACACGACCTGCCAGGAGCGGCCCAGCACCGCGCGGCGGCCGGCCTCGCCCATCCTCAGGCGCAGGCCCGCGTCGCCGATGAGCGAGCCCACCTGCTGACGCAGCTCGTGGTCGGTCGCGAAGAGGAATCCGTCGACGCCGTGCTCGACGAGGTCGATCGGGCCGCCCGCACGCGGGGCGACGACGGGCAGGCCGCTCGCGTGGGCTTCCTGGATCGTCTGGCCGAAGGTCTCCTCGGTGCCGGTGTGGACGAAGATGTCGAGCGCGGCGTAGGCCGCGGCGAGGTCCTCGCCCGCCAGGCGCCCGAGGAATGCGACGGGCAGCGTGCCGAGCTCCTTCCGCACCGCGGGCAGCGCCGGGCCGTCGCCGACGACGGCGACGCGGATGCCGGGCACGTAGCGCAGCGCGCGCAGGCGCTCGACCTGCTTCTCGGGGGCGATGCGGCCGACGTACCCGACGACGACCTCGCCGTCCGGCGAGAGCAGTTCGCGCAGGTAGCGGGTCTTCTCGGCGACGCGGTTGTTGGGGTGGTAGCGCTCCAGGTCGACGCCGCGGCCCCAGCGGAAGACGCGCTCGACGCCAGCGCCCTCGAGGTCGGCCTGGCTCGTCGACGAGGGGGCGAGCGTCATCGTCGCGCCGTCGTGAACCCACTTGAGCAGGCGCCACGCGACGGGGGCGGCGAGGCGGAGCCTGTTCCGTCTGGCATAGCCGGCGACATCGGTCTGGTAGACCGCGACCGACGGGATGCCGAGGCGGTTCGCCGCCGCGATCGCCTGCGCGCCGAGCAGGAAGGGCGCCGCCGCGTGCAGCACGTCGGGCTTGAACTCGGAGAGCAGTCTGGTCACCTGCGGACTCGGCAGGCCGACCGGGAACTGCCGGTAGGTGACGGCGGGGACTTGATGGACGGGGAATCCCGCGTAGCGTGCCGGGGCACCGGCGGCCGGGCAGATCACGATCGCGTCGTGGCCCTCGGCCGCCAGGCGGTCGAGGACGCGGCAGACACTGTTCGTCACGCCGTTCACGGTCGGGAGGAAACTCTCGCTCACGATGGCTACTCTCACGCCCCGAACGTAAGAAGGCCATGTGGAACGACGGTGAAACTGAGGTTAACTGGCGTCGCGTGTCTCGTTAATGTCGGGTGGGTAGCCTGAACCACATGAGCGAGCCGGGTTTCTATGCGGTGATCCCAGCGGGCGGCGTCGGTTCGCGGCTGTGGCCGCTGTCGCGTGCCGACGCGCCGAAGTTCCTCCAGGACCTCACCGGGTCTGGTCAGAGCCTGCTGCGCGACACCTTCGACCGGCTCGCGCCGCTCGTCGGCGAGGACCGCATCATGGTCGTCACGGGGCGGGCGCACCGCGCCGCCGTCGAGGCGCAGCTTCCCGCGCTGCGCGACCGCAACGTCGTGCTCGAGGCCGACCCGCGCGACTCGACCGTCGCGATCTGCCTCGCCGCCGCCATCCTCGAGCGACGCGAGCCGGGGGTCATCATCGGCTCCTTCGCGGCCGACCACATCATCGGGGACCTCGCGAGCTTCCGCGCGGCGGTGACCGAGGCGGTCGCCGCCGCGGCGAGCGGGCGCATCGTCACCATCGGGATCGAGCCCACCGAGCCCGCGATCGGGTTCGGGTACCTCCGCGTGGGCGAACTGCTCGGCGTCGAAGGCGCCCCGACCGCGCGCGCCGTCGAGGCATTCGTCGAGAAGCCCGACCGGGACACCGCGGCGGCCTACCTGGCATCCGGCGACTACCTCTGGAACGCGAGCATGTTCATCGCGAAGGCGAGCGTGCTGCTCGAGGAGCTCGGCCGCAGCCGGCCCGCGCTGCTCGCTCAGCTCCTCGAGCTCGCCGCAGCGTGGGACGATCCCGCGCTGCGCGGGCCGACGGTCGATCGCATCTGGCCGAAGCTCGAGAAGATCGCCATCGACTACGCCGTCGCCGAGCCCGCCGCCGCCGCCGGGCGCATGGCGACCGTGCCCGGGCGCTTCTCCTGGGACGATGTCGGCGACTTCGCCGCCCTCGCGAAGCTCAACTCGGGCGGACGCAAGAACGACCTCGCCATCCTCGGCGAGCACGCCCGGGTCCTCTCGGACTCCTCGAGCGGCATCGTCGTCAGCCAGTCGGGGCGGGTCATCAGCGTCATCGGCGTCAAGGACATCGTCGTCGTCGACACGCCTGACGCCCTGCTCGTCACGACGACGGAGCACGCCCAGCGCGTCAAGGCGGTCGTCGATGCGCTCAAGATCAGCGGTTCCGACGTCATCTGAGTTCCGGATATAACGGCACGGTGAACTTCCGGCAGCGCGGACTGTTACTCAGCCTTCACCTTCGATAGCGTGACTAGAACTGCGCACCCCCTGCGCGGCCCAAGCACACCAGGAGGAAACCGTGAGAATCACAGCACGAAGGGCCGCGCTGCCGGTCCTCGCCGCGATAGCGAGCACCGCACTGCTCGCTGGATGCTCCCAAGCACCGTCGTCGAGCCCGTCGACGAGTTCGACGAGCGGCGCCACCCAGACCACCGCGAGCAACTTCCTGCCGTGCATGATCTCGGACTCGGGCGGCTTCAATGACCACTCGTTCAACGAGCTCGGCTACAACGGTCTCGTCCAGGCCGCCAAAGACCTCGGTGTCAGCCAGAAGAGCGCCCAGTCGAAGACCGACGCGGACTACGCCAACAACATCAACGCCATGCTGAACCAGAACTGCAACCTGATCATCACGGTCGGCTTCCTCCTCGCCGACGCCACGAAGGCGGCGGCCCAGAAGAACCCGAAGACCGACTTCGCCATCATCGACGACAACTCGATCGACCTGCCCAATGTCCAGCCGATCGTCTTCGACACCGCTGAGGCCGCGTTCCTCGGCGGGTACGCTGCCGCGAGCTATTCGAAGACGGGCGTCGTCGGAACCTACGGCGGCATGCAGATCCCGACGGTCACCATCTACATGGACGGCTTCTACGACGGCGTCCAGTACTACAACCAGCAGAAGGGTAAGAACGTCCAGGTCGTCGGCTGGAACGAGAAGACCCAGAAGGGTTCCTTCACCGGCGGCTTCGACAACAACACCGCCGCTCTGACCACCGCCCAGGGCGTTCTCAACCAGAACGTCGACGTCGTCATGCCGGTCGGCGGCCCGATCTACCAGGCGGCCGCGTCCGCCATCAAGAGTTCCGGCAAGTCGATCGCCCTCATCGGCGTCGATGCGGACGTCTACTACACCGACTCGTCCGTGCAGAACATCCTGCTCACCTCCGTCGAGAAGGGCATCCAGCAGGCGACCGAGGCGGTCATCAAGGACAGCGCGGCCGGCAAGTTCTCCAAGACGCCGTACGTCGGAACGCTGAAGAACGACGGCGTCGGCATCGCCCCGTTCCACAACTTTGCGGGGAAGGTCGACCCGAACCTGCAGAGCGAACTGGACACGATCAAGGCCGGCATCATCGCCGGTTCGATCACGGTCGCGACGCCGTCGGCGCCGAAGTCCTGAGCTGCACTGCGGGGTCCGGCCGGGCTGGGGTTCAGCCCGGCCGGACCCCGCATGGTTCTGCGGACTCAATCAAGCGCCGGGAGATCGGGAAGGTACTTTGAGAGCATGAAGCTCGAACTGCGCGGCATCACCAAGCGGTTCGGCCCCTTCGTCGCGAACGACGCGATCTCGCTCACCGTCGAGCCGGGGGAGATCCACTGCCTGCTCGGCGAGAACGGCGCAGGCAAGTCGACCCTCATGAACGTGCTCTACGGCCTGTATCCGGCCGACGACGGCGAGGTTCTCCTCGACGGCGAGGTGCAGCACTTCAAGAGCCCCGGCGACGCGATGCGTGCCGGCATCGGCATGGTGCACCAGCACTTCATGCTCATCCCGGTCTTCACCGTGGCCGAGAACGTCATCCTCGGCCACGAGCAGACCAAGCCCGGCGGCCGCCTCGACCTCGGCGCCGCGCGCCAGCAGGTGCGTGAGATCTCGCAGCGGTTCGGATTCGACCTCGACCCCGACGCCCTCATCGAGAGCCTGCCCGTCGGCGTGCAGCAGCGTGTCGAGATCATCAAGGCGCTCTCCCGCGACGCCAAGGTCCTCATCTTCGACGAGCCCACCGCCGTGCTCACCCCGCAGGAGACCGAGGAGCTCATGCGGATGATGAGGCAGCTGCGCGACCAGGGAGCCGCCATCGTCTTCATCACCCACAAGCTCCAGGAGGTTCGCGACGTCGCCGACCGCATCACCGTCATCCGGCTCGGCAAAGTCGTCGGCGAAGCCCTGCCCACCGCGAGCAACGCCGAACTCGCCTCGATGATGGTCGGCCGCGCTGTTGCGCTGGAGGTCGAGAAGGGACCGTCGCATCCCACCGATGCAGCGCTCGTCGTCAGTGGCCTCAGGGTTGCCGATCCTCACGATCAGATCGTCGTGCGCGATGTCAGCTTCACCGTGCACGGCGGCGAGGTGCTGGCGATCGCCGGAGTGCAGGGCAACGGCCAGACCGAGCTCACCCAGGCACTCGTCGGCCTGCAGCCCAAGGTGACCGGCTCCATCACCCTCGACGGCGACGAGCTCGTCGGCCGCAGCGTGCACCAGGTGCTCGACGCCGGCGTCGGCTACGTGCCCGAGGACCGCAGCAGCGACGGTCTCGTCGGCGGGTTCACGATCGCCGAGAACCTCATGCTCGACCGTTCCTCCGGCGGGCCGTTCGTGAAGGCGGGCAGCCTGCAGCTGAAGGTGCTGGGGGACTTCGCCCGGCAGAAGGTGCAGGAGTTCGACATCCGCGCCCTCGGCTCCAGCGAATTCGCCGGCCAACTCTCCGGCGGCAACCAGCAGAAGGTCGTGCTCGCCCGCGAACTGAGCCGCGACCTCAAGCTCCTCGTCGCCGCGCAGCCCACGCGGGGCCTCGATGTCGGCTCCATCGAGTTCGTGCACAAGCGCATCATCGCCGCGCGCGACGCGGGCATCCCGGTGGTCGTCGTCTCCACCGAACTCGACGAGGTCACCCAGCTCGCCGACCGCGTCGCCGTGATGTTCCGGGGCGCCATCGTCGGAATCGTTCCCGCGGACACCCCGAGGGAGACGCTCGGCCTCATGATGGCCGGCGAAATGCCCGGAGGGGTGAAGGCGGCATGACCGCGACAGCCGCCGCTCCTGGCCCCGCTCAGGTCGAGATGCCGAAAGACCCCTCGCGCGGGCGGCAGATCATCCGCGACATCCTCGGCGGCAGCGTCGTCATCTCCATCCTCGCCGTCGTCGTCGGACTCGTCGTCGGCGCCATCCTCATCGCGGTGACCGACCCCGGCGTCCAGGCCGCCTCGGGCTACTTCTTCGACCGGCCGGGCGCCACTTTCGCGGCTCTCGGGGACTCCGTCGGCGGCGCGTACTCCTCACTCTTCCAAGGTGCGATCTACGACTTCGGTCGCCCGGACTTCCTCTCCGGAATCGCGCCGTTGATGAACACGCTCGACCTCGCGACTCCGCTCATCCTGGGCGGCCTCGGCCTGGCGCTGGGCTTCCGCATCGGCCTGTTCAACATCGGCGGCCAGGGGCAGACCCTGGTCGGCGGCGCGGTCGCCGGCTGGGTGGCGTGGTCCTTCCCGCTGCCGTTCCCCTGGGGACTCATCCTCTCCATCATGGCCGGGATTGTGGGCGGCGCGGTGGCAGGAGGGGTCGTCGGCCTCCTCAAGGCGCGTACCGGGGCCAGCGAGGTGATCGTGACGATCATGCTCAACTACATCGTCTTCTACTTCATCTCGCTCCTGCTGCGCACTCCGGGCGCGCTCCAGGCTGCGGGCACGATCAATCCCAAATCCCCGTCGCCGCCGGACAGCGCCCGCGTGCCGGACCTGTTCGGTGCGCAGTTCTCCGTGACCTGGATGTTCGTCATCGCCATCGCCGCGACGGTCTTCTTCTGGTGGCTGATGTCGCGCTCCAGCCTGGGCTTCAAGTTCCGCGCGGTGGGCGAGAACCCCGCCGCGGCGCGCACCGCAGGCATCGGCGTCGACAGCATGTACATCTGGGGCATGGTCCTCAGCGGCGCCCTGGTCGGCCTCGTCGGAGTCAACCAGGTGCTCGCCTTCACGGTAGGCGGGTTCGGTTCCGGTTTCGACGCCGGGATCGGCTTCAACGCCATCACCGTGGCACTGCTCGGGCGCTCGCGGCCCCTCGGAGTGTTCCTCGCCGGGCTGCTGTTCGGGGCGCTGAACTCCGGCGGCTATGTCATGCAGGCCGCCAACGACATCCCGATCGACATCGTCCTCGTCGTGCAGTCGATCGTCGTGCTCTTCATTGCGGCTCCGCCACTCGTCCGCGTCCTCTTCGGGCTGCCGCGGCCCGGCACCGCTCCCCGTCGCCGCGCGAAGGCGCCGAAGGCGGTGGAGGCCGAATGACGACCGTGGCGGGCATCCCCGGTGCCGTCGCGTTGGAGAAGCTGGACACCCGCAGCTGGAAGACGCCCGTGGCGCTGGGCGTCTTCGCGCTCGGTGCCGTCGTGCTCTTCCTGGGCTTACCCCGCGACGGTCAGGCGGATTTCCAGTTCAGCCAGAGCGGTGACTTCTTCAGCATCCCGGACCTGATCTTCACCGCTACGCCGGTGTGCATCGGCCTGGCCTTCGCCTGCGTGCTGCTGGCCGCCGGGTCCTTCGCACTCGTGTGGTTCAAGCGGCTCACCCCGCTGTGGTACATCGGCATCTTCGCCGCGCTGTTCCTCGTAGGGTTCCTCGCCTGGGCGGCCGCGGGCCTGCGACCGCTGCCGTTGACCGGGCTGCTGCTCGGGTCGGTGAGCCTCTCCATCCCGCTCGTCTTCGGTTCGCTCGGCGGCGTCATCGGCGAGCGCACGGGCGTGGTCAACGTCGCCATCGAGGGGCAGCTGCTCGGCGGGGCGTTCACCGCAGCGCTCGTGTCGAGCGTCACGGGCAGCTTCACCGCGGGTCTCTTCGCCGCCGCCGTCGCCGGGGTGCTCATCGCCCTGATCCTCGGGGTGTTCGCGATCACCTACATCGTGGAACAGGTCGTCGTTGGCGTCGTCGTCAACGTGCTCGTGCTCGGGCTCACGAACTTCGGATACAGCACGATCCTCACCGTCGACCCCGAGCACCTCAACCGGAGCGCGACGCTGCCGGCGCTGCCGATCCCGTTGCTGTCGCAGATCCCCGTCATCGGTCCGGCGCTCTTCGACCAGAGCATCATCGTCTACGTCGCCTACGTCGCGGTCCCCGCCGTCTGGTACGCGCTCTTCCGAACGAAGTGGGGGCTGCGTGCGCGGTCCGTCGGCGAGCACCCGGAGGCGGCGGACACCGTCGGCATCAACGTCAACCGGACCCGCTACCTGAACCTCGTCATCGCCGGAGCCATCGTCGGCTTCGGAGGGGCGTACTTCACGATCGGCTCAGTGGGCAGCTTCAGCCAGAACATGACCGGTGGCCAGGGCTTCATCGCGCTCGCCGCGGTGATCTTCGGCAGGTGGGACCCGGTGCGCGCGGCGATGGCCGCCCTGCTCTTCGGCTTCGCGACGAACCTGCAGAACAGCCTCGGCATCCTCGGTTCGCCGGTGCCCAGCGAGTTCCTGCTGATGCTGCCGTACCTCGTGACGGTCTTCGCCGTCGCCGGTCTCGTCGGCCGCTCGCAGGCGCCCGCTGCAGACGGCAAGCCCTACATCAAATAGACAGCACAGGGGAGCGGATGGCTCAGATCGACTGGGACGCGCTGCGGGATACCGCGCGCAAGGCCCTCGCCAATGCGTATGCTCCCTACTCGGGTTTCCCCGTGGGCGCGGCCGCGCTCGTCGACGACGGCCGCGTCATCGCGGGGGCGAACATCGAGAACGCCTCCTACGGCGTGACGCTCTGCGCCGAGTGCTCGCTCGTCTCGGCGCTCATCATGGGCGGCGGCGGCAAGCTCGTCGCGTTCGCCTGCGTCGACGGCAACGGCGACGCGCTCATGCCGTGCGGGCGCTGCCGGCAACTGCTCTACGAGCACTCCGCCGCCGGCATGCTGCTGGCGACGGTGAGCGGCATCAAGACGATCGACGAGGTGCTGCCGGATGCCTTCGGGCCGCGCCAGCTCGCGGAGTTCCACCGCCATGGTTGAAGCCTTCGACGCCGTCGACCTCATTCGCGTCAAACGCGACGGCGGCGAGCTGAGCACCGCCCAGATCGACTGGCTCGTCGACGCCTACACCCGCGGCTATGTCATCGGCGAGCAGATGGCGGCGATGGCCATGGCCATCCTGCTGCGCGGCATGGGGCGGCGCGAGATCCACGACCTCACGCTCGCGATGATCGCGAGCGGCGAACGGATGGACTTCTCGCAGCTGGGCAAGCCGACAGCCGACAAGCACTCCACCGGCGGTGTCGGCGACAAGATCACGCTGCCGCTCATGCCGCTCGTCGCCTCCTTCGGCGTCGCGGTGCCGCAGCTCTCCGGGCGGGGCCTCGGGCACACCGGCGGGACGCTCGACAAGCTCGAGAGCATCCCGGGCTGGCGGGCGTCCCTGACGAACGACGAGATCATGGCCCAGCTCGCCGGCCCCGTCGGCGGGGTCATCTGCGCCGCCGGAGCCGGACTCGCGCCGGCGGATCGCAAGCTCTACGCGCTGCGCGATGTGACGGGCACCGTGGAGGCCATCCCGCTCATCGCCTCCTCCATCATGAGCAAGAAGATCGCCGAGGGCACCGGCGCGCTCGTGCTCGACGTGAAGTTCGGCTCCGGCGCGTTCATGGTCGAGCAGGCGAAGGCCCGCGAACTCGCTGAGGTCATGGTGCGCCTCGGCGAGGATGCCGGGGTGCGGACGACCGCCTTCCTCACCGACATGGATGTGCCGCTCGGGCTCGCCATCGGCAACGCCAACGAGGTGCGCGAGTCGCTCGACGTGCTCGCCGGCGGCGGACCCGCCGACGTCGTGGAGCTCACCGTCACCTTCGCCCGCGAGATGCTCGCGCTCGCGGGCCATCCCGATGAGGACGTCGAGGCCGCGCTTCGCGACGGCCGCGCCATGGATCGCTGGCGGGCCTTCATCGCAGCGCAGGGCGGCGACCCGGATGCCGCGCTGCCCGTCCCGCGCGAGACGCACACCGTCGCCGCGCCGGTCTCGGGCGTGCTCGAGCGGCAGGACGCCCTCGCCTTCGGCGTCAGCGCGTGGCGGCTCGGCGCCGGACGAGCTCGACCGAGCGATCCGGTTCTGCACGCCGCGGGCATCGATCTGCACGCCAAGCCGGGCGACGCGGTCGTCGCGGGCCAGCCGCTCTTCACCCTCGCCACCGACGAAGCGGAGCGCTTCGAGCGCGCCCTCGAGGCGCTCGAGGGCGCGTGGTCGATCGCGCCGGTCGGCAGCCCCGTGGAATCCCGTCCGCTCGTGGTCGACCGGATCACGGCGGTACCCTGAGGCCATGGCCGACGACGACTATCTGCTCGACGGCGTGAGCATCGCGGCCCTGCCGAAGGTCTCGCTCCACGACCACCTCGACGGGGGGCTGCGCCCCCAGACGATCATCGAGCTCGCCGACGAGATCGGCCTCGACCTTCCCGCGTCCGACGCGTCGGCGCTCGGGCGCTGGTTCGCCGCCCACGCCGATTCGGGCTCGCTGGTGGAGTACCTCACGACATTCGACGTGACGATCGCGGTGATGCAGACCGAGGCGGGCCTCGCCCGCGTCGCCCGCGACTGGGTGCTCGATCTCGCTGCCGACGGCGTCGTCTACGGCGAGGCGCGCTGGGCCCCCGAGCAGCACCTCGCACGCGGGCTGTCGCTGGACGCCGCTGTCGAGGCGGTGCAGGCCGGCCTCGAGCAGGGCGTCGCCGACGTGCGCCAGACCGGCGGCGACATCGCGGTCGGCCAGCTCGTCACCGCGATGCGGCACACGGACTCCTCGCACGACATCGCCCGCCTGGCCGTGCGCCACCGCGAGCGCGGCGTCGTCGGCTTCGACATCGCCGGCCCGGAGGCGGGATTCCCGCCGTCGCGCCACCGGGAGGCCTTCGACTACCTCGCCTCCGAGTTCTTCCCCGTCACGGTGCACGCCGGTGAGGCCGACGGGCCGCCCAGCATCCGCTCGGCGCTCATCGACGGCCGTGCGCTGCGGCTCGGCCATGGCGTGCGCATCGCCGAGGACCTCGTCATCGAGCACGAAGACGACGACAACTCGTTCGTCTCGCTCGGCCAGCTCGCGCAGTGGGTGCGCGACCGCGGGATTCCGCTGGAGCTGAGCCCGTCGTCGAACCTGCAGACCGGCGCCATTGCCGCCTGGGGCGACGCGCTCGCCGATCACCCCTTCGACCTGCTCTACCAGCTCGGCTTCCAGGTCACCGTCAACGTCGACAACCGGCTCATGTCGGCGACGTCCCTCACGCGCGAGCTGTCGCTGCTCGCCGACGCGTTCGGCTACTCGCTCGCCGACCTCGAGACGTTCCAGCTCAACGCGGCAGAGGCCGCCTTCCTGCCGCTCGAGGACCGCGAGGACCTCGCCGACCAGATCTCGCTCGGTTTCGGCGCCGTCAGCTGACAGTCGGGATCAGCTGAGGAGCTCGCGTACCGCGGTGTCGAGCGCCGCGAGCCTCGCGTACGCCTCCTCCGGCGTGTCGCCGCGCACGTCGAGGTAGGCCTTGAGCTTGGGCTCGGTGCCGGAGGGTCGCACCATGACGCGTGAACCGTCCACCAGTCGATAGCGCAGGATGTCGGCGGCCGGCAGCGTTTCGGAGTCTTCCGCGAGGTCGTCGACGCCTGCGACCTTGAGCTCGCCGATCTGGGACGGCGGCGCGGCCCGCAGCCTCGCCATCGTCGCGCCGATCCGGCCGGGGTCGGTGACGCGGATGCTGATCTGTGCGCTCTCGAAGAACCCGATGCGCTCGCCGAGGCGGCGGATGCTGTCGGCGACGGTGAGCCCCATCGCCTTCCAGCGCAGCGCGAGAGACAGGAACCGCGTGGCCGCCGAGATGCCGTCCTTGTCGTGCACCGCCTCGGGGTTGACGAGGTAGCCGAGGGCCTCCTCGTAGCCGTAGACGAGGCCCGGCACGCGCGAGATCCACTTGAATCCGGTGAGCGTCTCGACGTACTCGACGTCCCAGGCCTCGGCGATCGCGGCGAGACCCGGCGATGAGACGATCGAGGAGGCGAGCGCGCCCCGGGCGTGGCGGCCGCGCGAGCCTTCGGCGTACTCCTCCGCTGCCGCCCACCCCAGCAGCAGCCCCACCTCGTTGCCGCTGAGGCGCCGCCAGCCGCCCTCGACGGTGTCGTCGGGGATGGCGACGGCGAGGCGGTCCGCGTCGGGGTCGTTGGCGATGACGAGCTCGGCGCCCACCTCGCGTGCCGTGACGAACGCCAGATCCAGGGCGCCCGGCTCCTCGGGGTTGGGGAAGGCGACGGTGGGGAAGGTGGGGTCGGGGTCGGCCTGCTCGGCGACGACGGCGGGTTGGGGCAATCCCGCAGCACCCAGGACGCGCTCGGCCACCTCGAGCCCCACGCCGTGCAGCGGCGTGTAGACGACGCCGAGCGAAACGCCCTCGGGCAGCTCGCCCGCCACGGCGGCGGTCGCGGCCACGTACTCGTCGACGAGCTCGTCGCCCGCGATCTCGTAGGCGCTGGAGCGCGGAAGCTGGTCGATCCGGTGCCGCGCGACGCGCTCGATGTGCGCGGCGATCTCGCCGTCGGCGGGGGGCACGATCTGCGAGCCGCCGTCGGCACCGCCGAGATAGACCTTGTACCCGTTATCGCGTGCGGGGTTGTGCGAGGCGGTGACCATGACCCCCGCCGAGGCCTTGAGGTGGCGCACGGCGAAGGCGAGCAGCGGCGTCGGCAGCATCCTGGGCAGCAGGATGGCGCGCACCCCGGCTCCCGCCATGATCTCGGCCGTGTCGCGGGCGAAGACCTCGGAGTTCTTGCGCCCGTCGTAGCCGATGACGACGGAGGCGTCGTCCGGCTGCTTCGTGCGCACGTAGGCGGCGAGCCCGCCCGCCGCTTGGGCGACGAGCACGCGGTTCATGCGGTTCGGGCCGCCGCCGAGTTCGCCGCGCAGCCCCGCGGTGCCGAACTCGAGGCGGGTGTCGAAACGGGAGTGGAGCTCTTGCCAGGCGCTTGCGAAGCCCAGCGACGCGCCTTCGATGATGCCCTCGAGCTCGGTGCGGGTCTCGGAGTCCGGATCCTGGGCGGCCCAGCGGCGCGCCTGGCGCAGCAGCGAGGTCACAGCGCCTGCACGATACGGGCGAGGACGGTCGAGATGACGGGCTCGGCGTCCCGGCCGGCCTGCAGCACCTCCTGGTGCGACAGCGGCTCGGACGAGATGCCGGCGGCGAGGTTCGTGATGAGCGACATGCCGAGGACCTCCATGCCTGCCTCGCGCGCGGCGATCGCTTCGAGCACGGTCGACATGCCGACGATGTGGCCTCCGATGATCTTGGCCATCTGCACCTCGGCCGGCGACTCGAACTGCGGGCCGCGGAACTGCACGTACACGCCCTCGTCGAGACCCGGTTCGACCGTCCGGGCGAGTGCGCGCAGCCGCCGCGAGTACAGGTCGGTGAGGTCGACGAAGGTCGCGCCCTCCAGCGGCGAGGCCGCGGTGAGGTTGATGTGGTCGCTGATGAGCACCGGCGTGCCGGGCGTCCACGACTCACGGATTCCGCCGGCGCCGTTGGTGAGCACCATGATCTCGGCGCCTGCGGCGGCGGCCGTGCGCACCGAGTGCGCGACGCGCCGCACGCCCTTGCCCTCGTAGAAGTGGGTGCGCGCCCCGATGACGAGGGCGCGCTTGCCGTTCGGCAGCAGCACCGAGCGCAGCGTTCCGACGTGGCCTTCGAGCGCGGGTCTGGAGAAGCCCACGATCTCGGTCGCCGGAATGACGGCGGTGGTCTCGCCGACGAGGTCGGCCGCCTTGGCCCAGCCGGAGCCGAGCGTGAGGGCGATGTCGTGGTGCTCCACCCCTGAGCGCTCCGCGATCTGCCGCGCGGCTTCGCGGGCGACGTCGAACGGATTCGTCTCAGCGAGGTCGAGATCGAATTCGGCCATGGGCGCTACCTTAGCGGCCATCCCGGTACGGCAGGATTGAGGCGTGGCCTTCGAATTCGAGCGTAAGCAGAGCATCGTCGTCGTGGGCGGCGGTCCCGGCGGCTACGAGGCGGCGCTCTCCGGGGCGCAGCTCGGCGCAGAGGTCAGCATCGTCGAGCGCGTCGGCATCGGCGGCAACGCGGTGCTCACCGACGTCGTGCCGTCGAAGACCCTCATCGCCACCGCGGAGGCGGCCGGGCGCGTTGCCGACGCGGCGGACCTCGGCGTCCAGTTCTACGCGACCGGGGAATCCGGCAAGACCGTCACGCCACGCATCGCCGTCAACCTCGCCGCCGTCAACAACCGGGTGGCCGACCTGTCGCGTCAGCAGTCCGACGACATGCGCGACGAGCTCGAGGCGGCCGGCGTGCGGATCATCGAGGGCGAGGGGCGGCTCGAAGGCGCCCACACCGTCGTCGTGTCGACCGGCATCGGCAAGGAGGCCCACCATACCGACTTCGAGACCCTCGAGGCCGACACCATCGTCCTCGCCGTCGGCGCGCGGCCCCGCGTGCTGCCCTCGGCGCCGGTGGATGGCGAGCGCATCCTCACCTGGACGCAGCTCTACGGTCTCAAGGAGCTCCCCGAGCACCTCATCGTCGTCGGCTCGGGCGTCACCGGCGCCGAGTTCGCCTCCGCCTACTCGCTGCTCGGCGGCAGGGTGACCCTCGTGTCGAGTCGCGACCAGGTGCTCCCCGGCGAGGACGCCGACGCCGCCGCCATCATCGAGCGCGTATTCCGCCGCTCCGGCATGACCGTGCTCAACAAGTCGCGCGCGGAGAGCGTTGCGCGCGATGGCGAGGGCGTGGTCGTGAAGCTCCAGGACGGCCGCGAGATCACGGGCTCGCACTGCCTGCTCGCGGTCGGCTCGATCCCGAACACCGGCGACCTCGGTACCGAGAAGGCCGGAGTGCAGCTCGCCCCGAGCGGCCACATCCGCGTCAACCGCGTGGCGCGCACCTCGGTTCCGAACATCTACGCCGTCGGCGACTGCTCGGACGTGCTGCCCCTCGCGTCGGTCGCCCAGATGCAGGGCCGCACCGCCGTCTTTCACGCGATGGGCGACGCGGTGAGCCCGCTCGAACTGCGCAATGTGACCTCGAACATCTTCACGCAGCCCGAGGTCGCGACCATCGGCTGGAACCAGAAGCAGATCGAAGAAGGCCTCACCCGGGGTGTCATCTACAAGGTTCCGCTCGAGCAGAATCCCCGCGCCAAGATGCGTGGCATCAAGGATGGCTTCGTCAAGCTCTTCGCCAGCGCCGGCTCGGGCACCGTCATCGGCGGCGTCATCGTCGCACCGCAGGCCTCCGAGCTCGCGCTCTCGCTGGCGCTGGCGGTCGAGCATCGGCTCACGGTCGACCAGGTCGCACGCGCGTTCGCGGTCTACCCCTCGCTCTCGACGAGCATCACGGATGCAGCCCGAGCGATGCACATCGTGCAGTAGGGGC
>NZ_DAIEII010000002.1:0-33880 GCF_027352875.1 Gryllotalpicola sp. | reverse complement strand
ATCCGGCGCGCCGAGCAGCTCGCCGCGCGCCACCGCGCCGAGCAGTCCGCCGCCGAGGAGGCCGCGCGCCGCGCCGTCCTCCGCCGCCACCAGCTCGAGGCGGCCGGCCGGGTCGCCGAGGCGCTGCCCGCCGTGCTCGATTCCGTCGACCGCTCGCTCGCCGAGGCCCGCTCCGCGCTCACCCTCGCCGAGGCCGCCCGGGCGGGCCGGAACGACGAGCTCCTAAAGCTGCGCCGCGAGGAATCCGAGGTCCGCGAGCGCCTCCAGGCGCTCAGCGAGGACGTGCACGGCATCGAGCTGCAGATCTACGAGCGCAGGCTCCACCTCTCCGGTCTTCTGGAGCGGGCTGCGGCCGACCTCGCCCTCGACGAGGATGTCCTCGTCGCCGAGTACGGGCCCGAGGTGCCCGTGCCCGCCGACGGGGAAGGCCGCGAGCCGTACCCGTTCGACCGCGCCGAGCAGCAGCGCCGCTTCGAGAAGGCTGATCGTGCCCTTCAGCAGCTCGGCCGGGTGAACCCGCTCGCCCTCGAGGAGTTCGCCGCCCTCGAGCAGCGCCACGCCTTCCTCACCGAGCAGCTCGTCGATCTTGAGCAGACCCGCAGGGATCTGCTCACCATCATCGACGAGCTCGACCAGACGATGCTCGCCGTCTTCCGATCGGCGTTCGAGGACACGCAAGCCGCCTTCGGCGAGATCTTCCCCCTGCTCTTCCCCGGCGGCACCGGCTCGATCGCCCTGACGAATCCCGACGACCTGCTCACCTCCGGCGTCGAGGTCACGGTCCGGCCCGCGGGCAAGAGGATCGAGCGCCTCTCGCTGCTTTCGGGCGGCGAGCGCTCGCTCGCGGCGGTGGCCCTCCTCGTCGCGATCTTCACCGCCCGGCCGAGCCCGTTCTACATCCTCGACGAGGTCGAGGCCGCGCTCGACGACGCCAACCTCGGCCGCCTGCTCGCGGTCTTCGAGCGCCTCAGCGAGAACAGCCAGCTCATCGTCGTCACGCACCAGAAGCGCACCATGGAGATCGCGGACGCCCTCTACGGCGTCTCGATGCGCCAGGACGGCGTCAGCGCCGTCGTCGGCCAGCGTGTGGCGGTCGGCCAGGCGTGACGAGCCGGTCGATCGTCACGCCGCCCGACCGGCGATTGCGCACGGTGGGTGCGGGCAGCACCGTGCGCGACTGCCGACCCGACCAGGATGCTCGCTCGTAGGCTTGCGTCGTGGCCTCGTTCTCCCTCTCCGGCGCGCTGCGCGGGCTCTTCGCCAAGAAGACCATCGACGATGACACCTGGGATGACCTCGAGGCCGCGCTCATCGGGGCCGACTTCGGCCCCGCGCTCGCCGACGAGGTCGTCGAGGAGCTGCGCGAGAAGGTAGCGCGCTACCGCACCACGGATCCCGCCGATCTGCAGCGCATGCTCCGCGAAGGCATCGAGGAGCGCCTCGCGGCCTTCGACACGACTCTGACGCTCAGCGACCGTCCCGCCGTCGTGCTCGTCGTCGGCGTCAACGGCGTCGGCAAGACGACGACCATCGGCAAGTTCGCGAAATTCCTGCGCGGCTACGGCCGCACGGTCGTCGTCGGTGCCGCCGACACGTTTCGCGCCGCCGCCGTCGACCAGCTCGCGACGTGGGCCGAACGGGCGGGCGCCGAGATCGTGCGCCCGCAGGCGGCCGGCCAGGACCCGGCATCCGTCGCCTACCAGACCGTCGAGTACGCCAAGGCCCACGGCACCGACATCGTCATCATCGACACGGCGGGCCGCCTGCACACCAAGGGCGGGCTCATGGACGAACTCGGCAAGATCAGGCGCGTCGTCGAGAAGCAGGGCCCGATCGCCGAGGTGCTGCTCGTCCTCGACGCGACGACCGGTCAGAACGGGCTCGCACAGGCGCAGGCGTTCATCGAGCACGCCGGCGTGACAGGCCTCGTCCTCACCAAGCTCGACGGATCGGCGAAGGGCGGTTTCGTCCTCGCCGTGCAGCGGCAGACCGGTCTGCCCATCAAGCTCGTCGGCCAGGGCGAGGGCGTCGGCGACCTCACCGGCTTCACTCCGCACGTCTTCGCCCAGCAGCTCGTCGGGTGACCGTGGTCGTAACCGTTGCCGGGCTCGACGGGGTCGGCGGGTGATCGGCGCGCCCGGATGGGCGTTCCTCTTCCTCGCCGGCGTCGTCGGGGGCATCGTGGGCACTGCGGGCGGCATCACCTCGCTGGTGGCCTATCCGGCGCTGCTCGCCGTCGGCATCCCGCCGTTCACCGCCAATGTGACGAACGCGGTCGCACTGCTCGGCAGCGGGCTCGGCTCGTCGCTGCAATCCCGGCTCGAGCTGGCGGGTCACGGACGCACACTGCGGCGCTGGATGCCTCTCGCCGTCGTCTTCTCGCTCGCCGGGGCGATACTGCTCGTGACGACCCCGGCGTCGGTCTTCGATCGCATCGTGCCCTTCCTCGTGGCGACCGGCGCGCTCGTGCTGCTGCTGCAGCCGCAGATCGCGGCGTGGCAGTCCCGCCGAGGGCATGCCGTCGGCACGCTCGCCGCGGGCGCGTTCGGCGCGGGAGTCGCGCTGTACAACGGCTATTTCGGCGCGGGCTCCGGCATCCTCATGATCGCCCTGCTCATGCTCACTACCGAGCCGGTGCTGCAGCGGGCGAACGCGCTGAAGAACGTCATCCTCGTCGCCGCCGACGTGCTGCCCGCGGTCGTCTTCGTGCTGACGGGCACTGTGCTGTGGAGCGCCGTGTGGCCGCTCGGCGTCGGGGCCCTCGTCGGCGGCCTCATCGGCCCGCCCGTGGCGCGGCGCATCCGCCCGGACGTGCTCCGGATCCTCGTCGCGGTCTGCGGTTTCGCGCTGGCGCTCTGGCTGCTGATCCGCCTCTGACCGCAGTGCGGAGCCTGTCGATCCGCCGACCGTAGAATTGCCCCATCATGGCGATCTTCGGCTCCCTCTCCGACCGTCTCACCGAGGCCCTCAAGAACCTCCGCACCAAGGGCAAGCTCTCGGCGAGCGACGTCGACGGCACGGTGCGCGAGATCCGGCGCGCCCTGCTCGAGGCGGATGTCTCGCTCGACGTCGTCAAGGACTTCACCGCCAAGGTGCGCGAGCGCGCCCTCGGCGACGACGTCAACCGCGCCCTCAACCCGGCCCAGCAGGTCGTCCAGATCGTCAACGAGGAGCTCGTCGTGATCCTCGGCGGCGAGCAGCGCCGCCTGCAGTTCGCCAAGACGCCGCCGACCGTCATCATGCTCGCGGGCCTTCAGGGCGCCGGCAAGACGACCCTCGCGGGCAAGCTCGCCAAATGGCTCAAGAAGGAGGGCCACACCCCGATGCTCGTGGCCTCCGACCTGCAGCGCCCGAACGCGGTGCAGCAGCTGCAGGTCGTCGGCGAGCAGGCGGGCGTTCCCGTCTACGCGCCGGAGCCCGGCAACGGCGTGGGCAACCCGGTCAAGGTCGCCAAGGGCGGCGTCGCCGAGGCGAAACGAAAGCTCTACGACACGGTCATCATCGACACCGCCGGCCGCCTCGGCGTCGACACCGAGATGATGAAGCAGGCCGCCGACATCCGCAAGGCGACCGACCCCGACGAGGTGCTCTTCGTCATCGACGCGATGATCGGCCAGGACGCCGTCAACACCGCCAAGGCCTTCCAGGACGGCGTCGACTTCACCGGCGTCGTGCTGTCGAAGCTCGACGGCGACGCGCGCGGCGGCGCGGCGCTCAGCGTGGCATCCGTCACCGGTCGGCCCATCATGTTCGCCTCCACCGGTGAGGGCCTCGACGACTTCGAGCCGTTCCACCCCGACCGGATGGCGAGCCGCATCCTCGACCTCGGCGACATCCTCACCCTCATCGAGCAGGCGCAGTCCGCCTTCGACGAGGACGAGGCGCGCAAGACCGCTGAGAAGTTCGCGACCGACAGCTTCACGCTCGAGGACTTCCTCACTCAGATGCAGCAGCTCAAGAACATGGGCTCCCTCAAGGGCATGCTCGGCATGCTTCCCGGCGCGGGCAAGATGCGCCAGCAGCTCGACAAGTTCGATGAGCGCGAGATCACGCGCACCGAGGCGATCATCCAGTCGATGACCCCGGCTGAGCGCCGCAACCACAAGCTGCTCAACGGCTCGCGCCGGCTGCGCATCGCCAGGGGGGCGGGGATGACGGTCACCGAGGTCAACCAGCTCATCACCCGTTTCGAGCAGGCGTCGAAGATGATGAAGACGGTCGCCAAGGGCGGCGTGCCGAACGTTCCGGGCATGGCTCCCATCCCCGGTGCGGGCTACGTCGGCCGTCCCAAGCAGCAGCAGGCGAGGAAGTCGAAGTCGGGCAACCCGGCCAAGCGCGCTGCCGAGAACGCGGCTCTGGCGGCCGGCGTCAAGCCCGGCGTGTCGCAAGGCCCGGCCGGCACCGGCTTCGGCCTCGGATCCCAGAAGAATCAAGGCGTCCCGGATCTCGACGAGGTCCGCAAGCTGTTCGGCCGCTAGTCCGGGGAGCGCTCAGGGCCGCGTCTCGCTGCCGACCTTCGCGTCGTCGAATGCCCCCGGGTCGAACTCGAGGACGAGCAGCGGCGCAGACGCGCTCGACGGGCCGAAGACCTCGAATCGGAGCGTCTCACCCGAAGAGGTCTCGGGACGGATGAACCACCACTCGACCGCCCGCTCGGTTCCGGTTCCGCCCGTCAGGCGCCAGCGATGCCTCACCACGGTTCCGTCTCCGCTGTGCAGCTCGGCCCGCCACCCGCGCACGAACGCTTCGATCGGCTGCTCCTCTGGCGGCTCTGCGCGCTCCATTGCCTCGTGCCAGATGCGGTGCAACTCGCGGAAGGCAGGCGTGTCTGGGTAGTCGAGGCGGAAGCCGATCTCGCCGTCCCGGTCGTCGATCAGACTCACCGCAAGCCCGTCAAGCGTGGCGCCCATGGGTCTGAAACTAGTCCGGATAACCTGAAACGATCGCGGAGGTCGCAGTGTCGATGTCCTGTGTCTTGGTTGCATTGAGAAGTCCGACCTCGTACCCGACAACCACGCCCTTGGCCATGCAGGCCTCCCAGTTCCCCAAGGATCCAGAAGTTGAGTGCTGGATATTCACTGGCCCTGTGCTTGCGCTGACACTCCCGTTGATGAGGACGACACCCACGAGGTAATAGTGATTCGTCTTGGGGTTCGGCAGGCCGACAGCATTCCCGCGTAGCGTCACGTTGCCGTATACGTCGCTGGAGGATATAGACGTCACGTAATGGTTTTTCCGTGCCCTGTATTCAACGGCGCCACGGTTCCGGTCGTCCTCTGAGTGCCGGGGACAGTGTCGATATGACGCTTCGTCACGTCGATACCGTTGGCGGCGTCGATGAGGGCTTGGTTGACCTCGGCAGGGTCGTATTGGACCGAAGGGTCCGGCGTCGGCTCATCCGCTGCTGCTGCCCCGGCGCTGAAGCACGCACCCAGCGCTAACGCTGTCGCGGAGAAAATCCCTGCGACCCAACGAAATGACTTGACCTTTGTTTGCGATGCGAAATCGACTTTGCCTGAAACCCGCATGATGCCCTCCCGTAAATTCCCAAGGTATTGAGCAAGATGCAACCAAAATATGGCAAATTGCAAGAAATAGTGACTTTTATTTACTACCTTGCCATGGCCTCGATAGCCGCATTCGCGCTGTCTGCTGGATCTGAGCAAGTTCCGGTTCCCGATCTCGAGGCGGTGCGCAAGCTCTTCGGTCGATAGGCGTTTTCATGCCGCCAGGGGCACGCATCCGCAGGTAGCGTGAGCGACGTGCAGTTGATCTCGCGCGGAACGTCCACACGACTGACCGGAAAGCTTGAGATCCCGGTCTCGAAGTACCACGCGCACCGCGCCCTCGTGCTCGCCTCGCTCGCGCCCGGCACCAGCGTCATTACCGGCATCTCGACCACCCGCCAGGTCGAGTGGACGATCTCGGTGCTGCGTGCGCTCGGCACCGGGATCGAGGTGACGGATTCCGGCTACCTCGTCACCGGCGGCCGCTACCACGGCGTCCCGCGCAAGGAGCGCGGGTCCGACGGCGAGGCCGGGCTCCTCAACGTCGGCTCCTCAGGCACCACGCTCTACTTCATGACGGGCCTCGCGGCCCTCAGCGACCGGCCCACGACCCTCACCGGCATGAAGTACTTCCGCCGCCGCCCCATCAAAGCGCTCCTCACCGCCCTCGGCGAGATGGGCGTCGAGTACGAGGCCACCAACGACTGCCCGCCGATCACCGTGCAGCCCGGCGAGCCGCGCGGCGGCGACGTCTTCATCGCGGGCACGCTCTCGCAGTGGATCAGCGGCCTGCTGCTGCTCGCGCCGTTCGCGACCGAGCAGACCACCGTCCACGTCACTGGCGGCCACCTCAACGAGCAGCCCTATGTCGAGCTCACCGTGCGGATGATGCGCCACTGGGGCCTCGAGGTCGCCATCTCCGACGACTGGCTCACCTACGTCATCCCGCCGGACCAGACCGCGACCGCGGCCGACTACACGATCCCCGCCGACATCGGGTCGGCGGCCTTCGGCGTCGCGGCGGCGGCGCTGCACCCCAGCGACGTTCTCTTCGAGGGATTGGCCGCGACGACGACCGCCGAGGTGGACCACCCCGAGGCGGAATTCCTCGACATCGCCGCCGCGATGGGCGTCCCCATGACGATCGACCCGAAGACGGGCTGGATGCGCATCAAGCACGACGGGCTCGACCTCAAGCCCTTCGACATCGACGCGACGCCGATCCCCGACCTGCTGCCGATCCTGTCGGTCATGGCGAACTTCGCCACCGGCACCTCGCACCTGCGCAACGTCGGCCACATCCGCCTCAAGGAGTCCGACCGGGTGGCGGCCATGCTGCAGCTCAACAAGATGGGCGGCTCGGTGCAGCAGGAGCCCACCGCGCTCCACATCGACGGCATCGGCAACTCGCGACTGGTCGGCGCGGCGCTGTCGTCGTTCAACGACCACCGCGTGCTCATGTCCCTCGCGATCGCCGGCACCCGCGCCGAGGGCACCACCTCGCTCACCTACCCGCGCGCGTACCGCATTTCGTATCCGACGTTCCTCGAGCAGATGAACGGCATCGGCCTCGACATCGACGTCGACGTCCCGATGTCCACTGCCGAAGACGACGAGTTCGAGGTGCCCGTCGCGCCGACCCCCACCGCAGGCGTCGTCACCACCGCCGACCCGCTCGTGCTGCCGATCGCCGTGCGCCGCTACGCGGTGCTCAAGGCCGACGAGCCTGCCGTCATCGAGGTCGGCGGCGCGGCGCCCGTCACGATGACCTGGGGCGAGCTGCAGGAGCAGGCCGACCGGGTCTCGCAGCTGCTCCTCGAGCTCGGCGTCGAGAAGGGTGAGGCGGTCGGCATCCAGCTGCCCAACTGGGCCGAGTTCGAGCCGATCGCACTGGGGGCGATGCAGATCGGCGCCGTGGTCACGCCGATCATGCCCGTCTTCGGCCCCCGCGAGACCGCGATGACCCTCTCGCGCTCGCGTGCCCGCGTGCTGTTCCTGCCGAACAGCTTCCGCGGTCGCAACGCCGCCGCCGAGCTTGTCGACGTCATCGACGAGGCCGCCCAGCAGCGCCGCCGACTGAATCTCGAGCACGTCATCGTGCTCGAATCCGAGTTGCGCGAGGGCAAGCCGGGGCTGAGCGCGTCCCCGATCCCGGACCGCGTCCTCGCGAGCCCCGCCGCGTCGGAGTGGTCGTGGCGCTACTTCCGCCCCACGCTCGCCTCCATGACGCCCGATCTCGCGCTCATCAACTCGAGGATGCCGTCCGACGACGACATCTGCCAGCTGCTCTTCACCTCCGGCACGACCGGCGAACCCAAAGGCGTGCAGCACCCGTACCGCACCCTCGGCCTCGCCACGGCGATGCACGTGCGCCAGAGCGGCCTGAACGCCTCCGACCGTATCTACATCCCGAGCCCGCTCGCGCACCAGACCGGCTTCCTCTACGGGATGCTGCTCGCCTGGCGCCTCGGCGTCGCGAGCGTCATCCAGCCCATCTGGAACGGCGAGGTAGCCCTCGACCAGGCGTTCGGCCAGGCGAAGGCGACCTTCGTGCAGGCGGCGACGCCGTTCCTCACCGACCTCGTCGCGCTCGTCGAGGGCGGCAAGCCGAAGCCGGAATCCCTGCGGATCTTCGTGCCGACCGGCGCCGCCGTGCCGCGGGCTCTCGCGCAGCGCGCGGCCGGCGTCCTCGACACCGTCATCCTCGGCGCCTTCGGCACCACCGAGACGTGCCTCGGCGCGCTCGCCTCGCCCGACGACCCGGCCGAGTTCGCCTGGGGCAGCGACGGCAAGGCGCTGGAGGGCGTCCGCATCCGCATCGTCGACGACGAGGGCTCTGCCGTGCCGGCGGGCCGGGAAGGCAACTTCGAACTCAGCTCGCCGACGATGTTCGGCGGCTACCTGGAGCGCCCCGACCTCACCGTCGACGTCTTCACTGCCGACGGCTGGTACAAGACCGGCGACCTCGCGACGCTCGACGGCAACGGGTTCCTGCACATCACCGGCCGCGTCAAGGACGTCGTCAACCGCGGCGGCGAGAAGATCCCCGTTGTCGAGATCGAGAACCTGCTCTACCAGCATCCGCTCGTCGCCGACGTCGCGATCGTCGCAATGCCCGATGCGCGCCTCGGCGAGCGCGCCTGCGCCTTCGTCGTTTCGGCCAGGCCCGATTCGCCGTTGGCGTTCGCGGCGATGCAGGATTACCTGGCGGGTGCCGGGGTGTCGAAGTATTACTGGCCCGAACGTCTCGAATACCTTGACGAACTGCCGCGCAACGTCGTCGGCAAGATCCAGAAGAACGTGCTGCGCGAGCGGGCCGCCGGGCTCGCCGCTACCCAGTGAGCGCGCTGTCGCGCTGAACCGAACAGGAGAACGGATGGCTGTCGCTGCTGTCGACGAGCAGGCGTTCGCCCAGCTCAAGGCCGAGGTCGACGCCTGGGTCAGGGGCCCAGGCGAGGACTGGGCGAACACGATCGAGGAGACCGGCGAGGTGCCGCGCGAACTCTACGACGAGCTCAAGGGCAACGGCTGGTTCAGCCTCGCGGCGCCCGTCGAGCTCGGCGGTCGGGGCATCCCGTTCAGCCGCTACCTCGAGATCATGGAGCTCATCAGCCACTCGCACGGCTCGATCCGCATGCTCGTCCACGTCATCAACGGCACCTGGCGCGCCATGGCTCCGTATGCGACCGAATGGCAGCTCGAGAACATCGTCAAGCCCTCGATCGCCGGCGATGTGCTCGTCGCCTTCACGCTCACCGAGCCCGACAACGGCACGGGTGCCGACATCACGACCTCGGTGCGCCGCGAGGGCGACGCGTACGTGATGAACGGCGTGAAGCACCTCATCACCTTCGGCGTCAAAGCCGACTACCTCCTCATCGCCGCGCGCTTGGAGGGCTCGACCGGAAACGACGGCACCGTGGCGTTCCTCATGCCGAACCGCCTGCCGGGCGCCGAGGTCGTCGACGACTCGGCGACGATGGGCGTCACCGGCACCGACCACGCGATCCTGAGGTTCGACGACGTCCGCGTCGACGCGAAGTACCGGCTCGGCGAGGAGGGCGAGGGCCTCGACGTCGCCCTCGGCGGATTCCTGCTGCCCAGCCGCGTCTCGGTGGCGATGAGCGCGGTCGGCCTCGCCGAGCGCGCTCAGGAGCTCGCTATCGAGTACGCGAAGGAGCGCGTGACCTTCGGTAAGCCGCTCGCGACGCGCCAGGCGATCCAGTTCTACCTCGGCGAGAACTACGCGCGCATCGCGGCGGCGAAGTCGCTCATCATCCAGGCCGCGCGCGCATACGAGAACGAGGCGCCGGATGCCGGCGTGCTCTCCAGCGCATCCAAGATGATCGCCGTCGAGATGCTCACCGTCGTCACCGACAACGCCTTGCAGGTCTTCGGCGGCCGCGGCTACTGGAAGAAGAACCCCATCGAGCGCGTCTACCGCGACGCCCGCGCGCAGCGCTTCGAAGAGGGCACGAACGAAATCCAGAAGCTCGTCGTCGCGCGCGGCGCGATCACGGGCGATGCGAAATTGGAAGGATCCCTGACGTGGTAGAGAACCCGGCTCCGAGGGTCGTCGTCATCACCGGCGCCTCGCGCGGCATCGGCCGCCTGCTCGCGCAGAAGCTCGGCGCCGAGGGCGCGCACGTCGTCGTCAACTACAAGGGCAACGCCGACCTCGCCGCGGAATCCCTCGCCGATGTCACGGCGGCCGGCGGCGGCGGCGTCGTCGCGCAGGCCGACATCGAGACGCCGGATGGCATCGACGCGCTGTTCGCGGTGGTCGACGAGCACTACGACCACGTCGACGCCTTCGTCGCCAACGCGGCGGCGGCGGCGTTCAAGCCGGTCAGCGAGCTCAAGCTCCACCACCTCGACCGCAGCTACGCGATGAATGCGCGCTCCTTCGTGCTCGGCGCGCAGGCCGCGGCGAAGCGGATGCCGGCCGCCGGCGGCCGTATCGTCTACATCTCGAGCTACGGATCGCTGCGCGCCTTCGCGACCTACGCGGCCCTCGGCGCCGCCAAGGCGATGGCGGAGCAGTACATGAAGTTCATGGCGGTCGAGTTCGGCCCGCGGGGGATCACCGTCAACGCGGTGAACGGCGGCCTCATCGACACGGACTCGCTCGACTACTTCTACAACAAGGTGCCGGGCATGGCGCCGATCTCATCGGTGCTCGAGAAGCTGCCGCTGCAGCGTCCGGGGACCGCCGACGAGATGGCGGACGCGGCACAGTTCCTCCTCAGCGAGAAGGCCGGATACATCACCGGCCAGGTGCTCGTCGTCGACGGCGGCCTCACCATCATCGCCCCGCCGTTCTGGTCGGACACCACCGGCGCATTGCACGATGCCGTCTTCCCGCCCACGCACTGAGCAGCCGTGACGCCGCGTATCGAAACCAGAGCGATGTCCGACCTGCCCCGCTTGACGACTCCGTGGCGCATCGGCGCGCTGGAGCTTCCCCACCGTGTCGTCATGGGCAGCATGCACATCGGCCTGGAAACCCTCGACGACGGGGGAGAGGCGCTGGCCGCGTTCTACCGCGAGCGCGCCGAGGGCGGGGCCGCGCTCATCATCACGGGCGGGCTCGCCGTCAACGCCGAGGGTCGCGGCGGCGTCGACTACGCGGTGCTCACCGACGACGCCGTGCGGACCCGCCTGCATCGAGTGACGGATGCCGTGCACGACGCCGGCGGCCGCATCTTCGCCCAACTCTTCCATGCCGGCCGCTACGCCGTCACGGGCGGCGCATGGCAGGCGGTCGCGCCCTCGCCGGTGCCGTGGCGGGCCGCACGGGGCGAGGTGCCCCGCGCCCTCGCCGAGGTCGAGATCGCCCAGACGGCCGCCGCCTTCGGCGACGCGGCCGAGGCGGCGAAGGCGGCCGGCTTCGACGGGGTCGAGATCATGGCGAGCGAGGGCTACCTCCTCAACCAGTTCCTGTCGCCCCGCACCAATCTGCGCACCGATGCCTACGGCGGCGACGGCCCGCGCCGCCGCGCGTTCCCCGCCCTCGTCTACGCGGCCGTCCGCGCCGCAGTGGGCGACGGGTTCCCCGTCACCGTGCGCGTCTCCGGCGACGACCTCATGCCCGGCGGCACGAGCCCCGAGGACTCCGCCGAGTTCGCGCTCGCGCTGGCCGCCCTCGGCGTCGACGCGCTCAGCGTAGGCGTGGGATGGCACGAGTCGACGGTGCCGACGGTGC
This sequence comes from Gryllotalpicola sp., assembly GCF_027352875.1. Classification (NCBI taxonomy): domain Bacteria; kingdom Bacillati; phylum Actinomycetota; class Actinomycetes; order Micrococcales; family Microbacteriaceae; genus Gryllotalpicola; species Gryllotalpicola sp. The sequence continues at coordinate 22,168 of NZ_DAIEII010000002.1, read as the reverse complement.
AGCTCGCCGTGCCGAAGGGCGCCTGGGTGGCCACGGCCGAGCGCATCGCCGACCTGCTCGCACCGCTCTACCCCGAGGTGCCGGTCATCGCCTCGAACCGCATCACCGACCTCCGCGACGCCGAGTCCGTGCTCGAGCGCGGCCATGTCGACGCGGTGGCCCTCGCGCGTCCGTTCCTCGCCGACCCGGCGCTGGTCGCGCGGTCGTTCGCGGGGGAGCACTCGCTCGTCAACAGCTGTATCGGCTGCGACCAGGCCTGCCTCGACCGGTCGCTGACGTTCCAGCCGGTCTCCTGCCTCGTCAACCCGCGTGCGGGCCGCGAGGTCCGGTTCCCGGTGTCGCTCGAGAGGCGGCGGCGCATCGCCGTCGTGGGCGGCGGACCCGCCGGCCTCGCCGCTGCCGACGACCTCGCGAAACGCGGCCACGACGTGACGCTCTTCGAGGCACGCGATCACCTCGGCGGCCAGTTCTCTCTCGCGGCGCGGATCCCCGGCAAAGAGGACTACCTGCTCACCGTGCGCTCCGCCGAGAAGCGGCTCCGGGCCGCGGGCGCGGCGATCCTCACCGGCACGAGTCCGGCCGCCGAGGACCTCGCCGGCTTCGACGGGGTGGTTCTCGCCACCGGCGTCCGGCCGCGCGCGGTCGCCATCGAGGGCGCCGACCTGCCCCATGTGCTCGACTATGAAACGGCCCTCACCCGCGGCATCCCCGCCGGAACCGTCGCCATCATCGGCGGCGGCGGCATCGGCGTCGACACCGCCGCATTCCTCGTCGAGGAGGCCGACGAGAAGCGCCGGGCGGATGCCTTCGCGGCGCGCTACGGCGTCGAGGGCGCCGCCGAGTTCGCCCGCTCGCGGCCCACGCGCGCCCTGGCGCGCCCTCGGAGCGGCTCTCTGGTCACCGTGATGCGCCGCAGCGGGAAGCTCGGCGACGGGATCGGCATCACCTTGCGCTGGGTGGCGCTCAGCAATCTCAGGGATGCCGGCGTCACGATGCTCTCCGACCTCGACTACCGGCGCATCACCGCAGCCGGGGTCGAGATCGCGCACGCCGACGGCAGAATCGAGCTCGTGCCGGGCGAGACGGTCGTCATCTGCGCCGGCCAGGAGCGCAACAACCCGCTCGAGACCGAGATCGCGGCGCGCGGCATCCGCTACGAACTCGTCGGCGGGGCGAGGGATGCCTCGAAGGTCGACGCCGTCCGCGCCACCGGCGAGGGACTTGCAGCCGCCCGGGCGATCACCCGATAGCCTCTGGTAGTCTTGGCGTTCGGATCACGCCGCTCGACCCTCTATCCAGCAGCGGAATCCACCCATCAGACTTCCCGGCCCGGCGTGTACCCCCACCACCGAGCCGGTCACGTCGCAATCCACTGTGAGGACAAACAGGAGAACTGTGGCTGTCAAAATCCGCTTGAAGCGCCTGGGCAAGATCCGTGCCCCCTACTACCGCATCGTCGTCGCCGACTCGCGCACCAAGCGCGATGGCCGGGTCATCGAGGAGATCGGCAAGTACCACCCGACCGAGCACCCCTCGCTCATCGAGGTGAACTCCGACCGTGCCCAGTACTGGCTCGGCGTCGGCGCGCAGCCGACCGAGCAGGTCGCGGCGCTGCTCAAGCTCACGGGCGACTGGGCGAAGTTCAAGGGCGAGAAGGAGATCGAGAGCAGGGTCCTCCTCCCGGAGGCGAAGGCCGCGTTCGCCGTCGACGAGAAGAAGAAGCCGGTTCTCAGGCCCAAGGCCGAGGCGCCGGTGAAGGTTGCGCCCGCCGCGGCCGAGGCCGAGGCCGTTGCCGACTTCGAGGAAGAGGGCAACCCGGCCGTCGAGGCCGCTGCCGAGATCGAGGCCGTCGAGGCGCCGGCCGCTGCCGGGCCGGTCGCGGAGGCCGCCGCCGTTGCCGACTTCGAAGAAGAGGGCAACCCGCCCGTCGAGGCCGAGGCCGCGATCGAGGCGACTGAGACCGACGCTGAGGCTGTCGACGCAGCCGACGCCGAGTAGGCGATCCGTTCCATGCTCGACTCCGCGCTCGCGCACCTCGTCAAGGGGATCGTCGAGAACCCCGGTGATGTGACGGTCACGGCATCGAGTTCCGGGCGCGGCCAGGTCCTCGAGGTTCGGGTGAACCCCGAGGACCTCGGCCGCGTCATCGGCCGCAGCGGCCGCACTGCACGCAGCCTCCGGACCGTGATCGGCGCCCTCGCGGGCGACCGCACGGTGCGCGTCGACGTCGTCGACACCGACGAGTGATGGCGGGCAGCAGGCCCCGTCAGCAGGTCCGAGTCGGCCGCCTCACCAAGGCCCACGGGCTCAAGGGCGCCCTCAAGCTCGAGCTCTACACCGATGACCCGGAACGCCGCTTCGCCCCGGGAGCCGAGTTCTCGCTCCAGGTCCCGACCACATCGAAGTGGCACGGCAAGAGCCTCACGCTCACCGAGCTGCGCTGGTACAACGGTCACCCCGTCGGGTTCTTCGACGGCGTCGACGACCGCGACGAGGCGGAATCCCTCGTCAAGGCGATCCTCTGGGTCGATCAGGACGACAGCACCGAACCCGACGCCTGGTACGACCACCAGCTCGTCGGCCTCACCGTCGTCCGCGACGGGGTGGACGTGGGCACGGTCGCCCGTGTCGACCACCTTCCCGCCCAGGACCTGCTCGCCGTCGATGCGGGGGGCCGCGAAGTCCTCGTCCCCTTCGTGACGGCGATAGTGCCCAGTGTCGATGTCGAGAACGGCATCGTCACCATCACGCCGCCCTTCGGCCTTTTCGAGGACATCGAGGACGAGGAACTCTAGGCTCACGTCATGCGCATCGACGTCGTGACGATCTTTCCGTCGTACTTCGATGTGCTCGATCTCTCGCTGCTCGGCAAGGCCCGCGAGACGGGCGTGATCGACGTCGAGATCCACGACCTGAGGGATTTCACACACGACAGGCACCGCACGGTCGACGACACCCCGTACGGCGGCGGCGCGGGCATGGTGATGAAGCCGGAGCCGTGGGGCGAGGCGTTCGACGCCATCCTCGGCGGCGCCGACCCGCTCGTCATCTTCCCGTCGCCGGCAGGCGACGTCTTCACCCAGGCGATGGCTCGCGAGCTGGCCGGGGAGCACCACCTCGTCTTCGGGTGCGGGCGCTACGAGGGCATCGACCAGCGCGTGTTCGACGACACCGCGCGCCGCGCCCGGGTGCGCCTCGTCAGTCTCGGCGACTACGTGCTCAACGGCGGCGAGGTCGCCGCGATGGCGATGATCGAGGCGATCGGGCGACTCATCCCGGGCGTCGTCGGTAATCCCGAGAGCCTCGTCGAGGAATCCCATGAGGACGGCCTGCTCGAATACCCGAGTTACACCAAGCCGCAGGAATGGCGCGGCTTCGAGGTGCCGCCGGTGCTGCTCAGCGGCAATCACGGCGAGATCGCGAAGTGGCGGCGGGCGCAGCAGCTCGAGCGCACCCGGACGGTGCGGCCTGATTTGCTGGGCCGGCGTCCGGGATGGCAGAATTGACCCTTGTGCCGCGTGCGGCCCTGCCACAGGGGAGCCGTGTCAAGACGGCCGACCTTCCTCTTCTTCACTAAACCGCGTCCGACCTGTGGCTGGCGCAGAGAGCGCAGCGATCCATGAACATCCTCGACTCCGTGGATGCCGCATCCCTCAAGTCCGACATTCCCGCCTTCCGCCCCGGCGACACCGTCAAGGTGCACGTCAACATCGTCGAAGGCAACCGCGCTCGTGTTCAGATCTTCCAGGGCATCGTCATCGGCCGCTCGGGCGAGGGCGTGCGCGAGACCTTCACCGTCCGCAAGGTGAGCTTCCAGGTCGGCGTCGAGCGCACGTTCCCGGTGCACTCGCCGATCATCGACAAGATCGAGGTCGTCACCCGGGGCGACGTGCGCCGTGCGAAGCTCTACTACCTTCGCGAGCTGCGCGGCAAGAAGGCGAAGATCAAGGAGAAGCGCGAGGCGTAGGCCGTCCGCTGCTTCGTCTTCCTACGCTGAGTGCATGACCGACACCGGGTCCGTCCCGCTCCCTGAGAGCGAGGCGCCGAGCGTCTCGGCCCGCCGACGCAGCCGGAGCGTCGGGCGGTTCCTGCTCGACATCCTCGTCATCTTCGTCGTTGCGCTGCTGGTCTCGTTCCTCATCAAGACGTTCCTCATCCGGTCGTTCTACATCCCGTCCGGATCGATGGAGACGACGCTGCAGATCAACGACCGGATCATCGTCAACGAACTGGCGCCCACGGCGGTGCCGCTGCATCGCGGGGACGTCGTCGTGTTCACCGACCCGGGCGGCTGGCTGCACGGCGACCCGTCGCTGCAGAAGCGCACGTCGACTCCGTTGGACGACTTCCTCACCTTCATCGGGCTCTCGGCGGCCGACAGCGACAACCACCTCGTCAAGCGCGTCATCGGCCTGCCCGGCGACCATGTGGTGTGCTGCACCGCGCTCGGCCAGATTGCGGTCAACGGCGTGCCCATCAAGGAGCCGTACATCACGATCCCACCCGGCGAGGTCGACGCGGCGACCGTGCGCTTCAACGTCACGGTGCCGGCCGGCGAGCTCTGGGTGATGGGCGACAACCGCTACAACTCCCGCGACTCGAGTCTCAACCAGGACCTGCCGGGCAAGGGGTTCGTGCCGGAGTCCGCCGTCGTCGGACGCGCCGTCGTGATCTCGTGGCCGCTGGGCCGCTGGACGGTCCTCGGCGACTACCCCGAGGTTTTCGCCGACGTTCCCGACGCGAAGCAGAAGTGATCGTCCCCGATTTCGCGCTCGAGGCGGAGCTGCTGAGGCGGTTCCCGGTCGTCATCGGATGCGACGAGGTCGGTCGCGGCGCCATCGCGGGGCCTGTCGTCGTCGGCATGACCGTGGTGGATTCCGGGGTCGGGCCGTTCCCGGCGGGATTGCGCGACTCGAAGCTGCTCACCGCGAAGGCCCGCGAGCGGCTGGAGCCCGCCTGCCGCCGCTGGGCACGGCACAGTGCCGTCGGGGAGGCATCCGCCGCCGAGGTCGACGCGCTGGGGATCGTCGCGGCGCTGGGTCTTGCAGGCTCGCGAGCGCTCGGGACGCTGCACGCATCAGGCGCGGCGGTCGGGGCCGCGGTGGTGCTGCTCGACGGGGCGCACGACTGGCTGACGGCCGCCATCGCGGGTGCGGTGCCGGTGACTGCGCGCGTGAAGGCCGATCAGACCTGTGCGGCGGTGGCTGCGGCATCCGTCATCGCGAAGGTGCACCGGGATTCCCTCATGACAGCGCTGCACGACGCCGCGCCGCACTATGGTTGGGCCGGCAACAAGGGCTATGGTGCCGCGGCGCATTTCGAGGCGATCGCCGCGCACGGGCCGAGCGATCAGCACCGGCTGACGTGGCTGCACTCGGCATAGACTTCACGCGATGGACGAGGACGAATTCGACGACTACGACCGCGAGGTCGAACTGGCACTCTACCGCGAGTACCGCGATGTCGTCAGCCAGTTCAAGTACGTGGTCGAGACCGAGCGGCGCTTCTATCTCGCCAACGAGGTCGAGTTCGTGCGGCGCGACACCGAGCACGACTTCTACTTCGAGCTCACCCTCCACGATGTGTGGGTGTGGGACGTCTACCGCGCGGATCGCTTCGTGAAGTCGGTGCGCATCCTCACCTTCAAGGACGTCAACATCGAGGAGCTCTCCACCAAGGAGTTCGAGCTGCCCAAGGAACTCGCGCTCGACGAGTAGCGGCAGCCAGTCTTCCTCCACAGCGAGGGCGACCGAACTGCGGACGAGGCTGCCGGGCCGGTTCCGGCGGCCGTTGTCGGCGGCATCCCCGACTCTGCCCGCATGGCACGCAAAGACGATCTCGGAAAGGCCGGCGAGGACCTCGCCGTGCGCTATCTCGAACGCAACGGATTCCGCATCATCGCGCGCAACTGGCGCGGCACGCGCGGCGAGCTCGACATCATCGCCCTCGAGGGCGATGCCACCGTCTTCGTCGAGGTGAAAACCCGGTCCGGGCTGCGCTTCGGCGATCCGCTCGAGGCGGTGACGGCGGCGAAGCTGCGCCGTATCCGACGTCTCGCAGGGGAGTGGTGCGCGGGCAATCCGGGTGCGGTGCGCATCCGGCTCGACGTCGTCGGCATCGTCGGAGGGCTGCGCGCACCGGCGCGGATCACGCATGTCCGAGGGGTGAGCTGATGGCGGTCGGGCGCACGACCGCGATCGCGCTGCAGGGCCTCGTCGGCGCGCTCGTCGACGTCGAGGCTTCGAGCAGCGGCGGGTTGCCCGGGTTCAAGCTCGTGGGCCTGCCGGACGCCGCGCTCGCGCAGTCGGCGTCCCGGGTCCACGCCGCGGCGAAGAACTCGGGATGCTCGATCAGCCAGTACAACATCGTCGTCAATCTCTCACCCGCGGCGCTGCCCAAGCAGGGTGCCGGCTTCGACCTCGCCATCGCGCTGGCGTGCTTCGCGGCGTCGGGGCAGGTGTCGCAGCGGTCCGTTGCCCAGATCGCGCACCTCGGCGAGGTCGGTCTCGACGGCCGGGTCCGGCCGGTGCTCGGGGTGCTGCCCGCCGTGCATGCGGCGGCCGCAGCCGGCGTGCCGCGCATCATGGTTCCCGTCGGCAATGCCGCCGAAGCCGGGCTCGTGCCCGGCATCGAGGTCATCCCCGTCGCGTCCCTGCGCGAGGCGGCGATCAGGCACGGCGCCGACCTCGAGCCGATCGAGGTCGAGCCGGTGCTGCCGCCGGCGCCCGCAGCGGCGCCGGGCGACGACCTCGAGCTCGCTGACGTCATCGGCCACGCCGAGGCGGTGCGCGCGCTCATCGCTGCGGCGGCCGGCGGCCATCACCTGCTCTTCGTGGGTCCGCCCGGCTCTGGCAAGACGATGCTGGCCGAGCGGTTGCCCGCCATCCTGCCCGATCTCGGCGAGGCCGAATCGCTTCTCGCGACCTCGATCCGCTCCCTGCACGACCTGTCGGGCGTCCGGGCGCTGGTGACGCGGCCGCCCTTCGAGGCGCCGCACCACACCGCGAGCGCGGCCGCTCTCGTCGGCGGCGGTTCGCGGATCCGACCCGGCGCCGCGGTGCGGGCATCCCACGGAGTGCTCTTCCTCGACGAAGCGCCCGAGTTCGCCGGCAGCGCGCTCGACGCCCTGCGGCAGCCGCTCGAGTCGGGGGTGGTGAGCATCGCCCGGGCATCGGGCACCGCCGACTACCCGGCGCGATTCCAGCTCGTGCTGGCGGCGAACCCCTGCCCGTGCGGCAACTTCGGAGTGCGCGGCGCCGAGTGCACCTGCCGGCCGGATTCCCGGCGGCGCTATCTGGCCCGCCTGTCCGGGCCGCTCCTGGACCGGGTCGACATCCGGCTCGATGTGCCGCGGCTCAGCTCGGTCCAGCTCGCGCTCGGCGCGGCTGGTCCGACGACGACGACTGCCGCGGCACGAGCGCAGGTCGACGGGGCGCGGGCTGCCGCGGCCGCCCGCCTGGCGGGCACGCCGTGGCGGACGAATGCCGCGGTGCCCGGCACCTGGCTCGAGGAGCACCGTCCGTCGGCGTCGGCGATCGCGCCGCTGGAGCGGGCGATGGATCGGGGTGTGCTCACGATGCGCGGGTTCCACCGCACGCTCCGCGTCGCCTGGACGATCGCCGACATCGCCGGGCGCACGTCGCCGGGCGTCGACGAAATCGGTGTCGCCCACGCGCTGCGCGAATGGTCGGCGGCATGAGCGCCGCGATCGCCGGCCTTGCTCTCGACGGGGGCGGTGCGGCGAAGCTTCTCGACCGCATCTCCCCGCCCGGGGCGGCGCGCTCCGCCGATCACGACAGCGAACGTGTCGCCCGGCTCGTCTGGGGCGTGCTCGGCGAGCCGGGCGACGGCGTCGCGGGCCTGCTGGTCGACACGCTCGGCGCCGCGCGCTCGCTCGACCTGGTCTGGCGGCCGGGCACGGCCGACGAGGCGCGGGCAGGGGCACCGGCGGTGCTCCGGCGCGTCGCCGAGGAATGGCCGGATCGGGACGTTCCCGCGGGGGTGCTCGCCGGGTTCCTCCGTTGGGCGCCGCGCATGAGCGAAACCCGCATCACACCGATCTGGCGGATGGCGCAGGCGTCGGACGCGCACTTCGTCATGCCCGGCGATCCGCAGTGGCCGGCGCTGCTCGACGATCTCGGCCCGCATCGCCCCTTCGGGCTCTGGGTGCGCGGCGACCCCGGTCTGCTCGCGCGCCTCGATCCCGCGATCGGCATGGTCGGCTCCCGGACGCCCACCGGCTACGGCAACCATGTCGCCAGCGAGCTCGCGGCCGAGCTCGCCGGGCGTGGCTTCGCCATCGTCTCCGGTGCTGCCTATGGCATCGACGGCGCAGCGCATCGTGCGGCGCTCGCGTCGGGTGCACTCACCGGCGCCGTGCTCGCCGGCGGCATCGACCGGTTCTACCCGGCCGGGCACGACGACCTGCTGACCCGGATCGTCCACGACGGCGTCGTCGTGTCCGAGGCGCCGTTCGGGGTGGCTCCGACGGCCTGGCGCTTCCTGCAGCGCAACCGCCTCATCGCCGCGTTGTCACGGGCGGTCGTCGTCGTCGAGGCGGCGACGCGCTCCGGCGCGCTCAACACCGCCTCCCATGCGCTCGCCCTCGGGCGCCCGCTCGGGGCGGTGCCGGGGCCGATCACCGCTCCACTGTCGGCCGGGTGCCACCTGCTCATCCGCGATCAGGGCGCTGCGCTCGTCGCCTCGGCTGACGACGTGGTCGAACTCGCGGGGTTCGACGCGCGCGAGGCGTTGCCGCGTGAGGCCGATGACCCGCGACGGGGTCGCGCGCAGAGCGCGCTGAGCACGAGGACTCCCCGCACGGTCGACGAGATCGCCGCCCGTTCGGGTCTGTCGGCGGACGACGCCGGCGCCGTCCTCGGGCTGCTCGCGCTCGAGGGCCTCGCCCGCCGATCCGAGAGCGGCTGGGTGTCGGTACCGCAGAAGCGGTGACGGGGCGCGACGCTTGAGGAATGGAGCTCGTCGAAGCGATCGCGCGGTTCGGGGCGCACCTGCGCGTCGAGCGCGGGCTGTCGCCGGCGACAGCCCGCGGCTACGCCTCCGATCTCGCCGAGCTCGCGGCGTTCGCCCGGCGCCGCGGCGTGACTGAGACGGGTGGCGTCGACCTCGAGCTGCTGCGGGAGTGGCAGTGGGCGGGCGCGCAGCGCGAACTCGCCGCTTCCACCCTCGCCCGCCGCACCGCCGCGGCGCGGGGCTTCACCGCCTGGCTGCAGCGCACCGGCGAGCGCGACGACGACCCCGGTATCCGCATGGTCGCGCCCCGGCGCGGAAAGCACCTGCCGCGAGTGCTCAGCCGCCCTCAGGCTCACGACCTCCTCCAGGCTGCAGCCGAACGCGCGGCAGAGGGAGACCCGGTGGCGCTCCGCGACCTCGCCGTCCTCGAACTGCTCTACGCCTCGGGACTGCGCGTCGGCGAGCTCTGCGGCCTCGACATCGACGATGTCGACCTCGACCGCCTCGCCGTCAGCGTCATAGGCAAGGGCGACAAGCAGCGGGTCGTCCCCTTCGGCGTCCCCGCGCACACCGCGATCATCGACTACCTGCAGCGCGGCCGCCCCGTGCTGTTCTCCGGGCAGGAGAGCAGGGCGCTGTTCCTGGGAGCGCGCGGCAGGCGGCTCGGCGTCCGCACCGTCTACGAGCTCGTCGCCCGGTACCTCGTCGACTTTCCGGGCGCAGGCCCGGCGGGTCCGCACACGCTGCGCCACACCGCGGCGACGCACCTGCTCGACGGCGGTGCCGACCTGCGCGCCGTGCAGGAGCTGCTCGGGCACTCCAGCCTCGGCACGACGCAGCTCTACACCCACGTCTCCATCGAACGCCTGAAGGAGAGCTACCAGCAGGCCTTTCCGCGGAGCTAGCCCGACGCGCGCGTCGCGCTCGGGCGATTGATCCAGTGGATCAATCGCGCGCGTCGGCGAAAGGCGGCAGCCCCAGTGCCGCGGAAGACCCGAAGAGCCTCAGCCCAACGGAAGGAGCACCGCCGCCGGCACGCCTCCGAAGAATGCGAGCGGCGAAACGTACCCGCCGTCGATGCGAACTCCGACGTGGAGGCAGCGGCCGTCGCAGTGCCCGCCGGCCGCGAGCCTGCCGAGGTTCGCACCGCGCGAGACTGCGGCGCCGAGCGGCACCGATGCTGTGACGGGCTCGAACTCGACGAGCTCGCCGGTCGTGACCAGCAGGGTGACGACCGGGCGGTCGACGACGACACCCGCGAAGACGATCCGGCCGTCGGCCGGAGCCGAGATCTGGTCGCCGTCGGCGGCGACCAGATCGATCCCGCGATGCCCCGCCGCGTAGGGCGACTCGGGTGCGAGGAACGGCGCGATGACCGCCGACGGCGCGAGGGGCCAGTTCCACACCGCTCCGGCGGCGGCCGCCGCGAGCGGGCCCGCGCCACAGGCAGCCCCGAGCACACCGAGTGCGAGCGCCGCACAGAAGACCAGTCCCCGAAGCATCCGCCGATGATGCCGGTGCGGTCCGCCCGCGCAGCCGACTACGCCGTGAAACTGCGCACAACTGCGGTGGCATCCCGATCAGTGGTGGGAGAGCACGGCTTGATGCTCGAGACGAAGGGCGCCGCACGGAGACGGAGATGCTGTTCACCGTTCGTCCACCCGAGTCGTTGGTAGACTGATCGGCGCACCGCATTTCGCGGTGACTACGCGTGCCCTTCACCCGCAGTGAACCATCACAGCAGTGAACCATCACTGCAGTGAACGATCACAGCGCCGGGTGGCGACGCGGTCCCAGGTCCCCGATCCGTCGGGGCGGCCGCGCGTCAGGGCACCAGGCAATCAACCCAATCAGGAAAGAGACCGTCATGGCCGTCGTCACCATGCGCCAGCTGCTCGACAGCGGCGTCCACTTCGGGCACCAGACCCGCCGCTGGAACCCCAAGATGAAGCGCTTCATCCTCACCGAGCGCTCGGGTTCCTACATCATCGACCTGCAGCAGTCGCTCACCTACATCGACCAGGCGTACGACTTCGTCAAGGAGACCGTCGCCCACGGCGGCACCGTCCTCTTCGTCGGCACCAAGAAGCAGGCCCAGCAGGCCATCTCCGAGCAGGCGACCCGCGTCGGCCAGCCCTACGTCAGCCAGCGCTGGCTCGGCGGCCTCCTCACCAACTTCTCGACCGTCTCGAAGCGCCTCGCCCGCATGAAGGAACTCGAGGAGCTCGACTTCGAGGGCACTACGAGCGGCTTCACGAAGAAGGAGCTTCTGCTCAAGAAGCGCGAGCTCGACAAGCTGCACAAGTCGCTCGGCGGCATCCGCAACCTCACGAGGACCCCGAGCGCGCTCTGGGTCGTCGACACCAAGAAGGAGCACCTCGCCATCGACGAGGCGCGCAAGCTCGGCATCCCGGTGATCGGCATCCTCGACACCAACTGCGACCCTGACGAGGTCAACTACCCCATCCCGGGCAACGACGACGCGATTCGCTCGGTCGCGCTCCTCACCCGCATCATCGCGGATGCTGCAGCCGAGGGCCTCGTCTCGCGCCACCAGGGGTCCGACGAGTCCGCGCCCGAGCCGCTCGCCGAGTGGGAGCGCGAGCTTCTCACCTCCGAGGCGCCCGCGGCGCCGGCCGCCGAGTCCGTCGATGCGGCGCCCGCTGCCCCGCTCGAGCCCTCGGTGGACGAGCTGGCGGCCGAGCCGGTCGAGCCCGAGACCGCCGAGGTCGTCGCGGCTGTGGCCGAGTCCGCGCCGGCTGTCGAGTCCGGCGAAGCAGTCGCCGAGTAATCCCACCTATCTACTAGGAGTTCACGCCACATGGCCAACTTCAGCGTCGCCGACGTCCAGCTGCTCCGCGAGCAGCTCGGCACCGGCATGCTCGACACCAAGAACGCGCTCGTGGAAGCGGGCGGCGACCTCGAGAAGGCGACCGAGATCCTCCGCCTCAAGGGCGCCAAGGGCAACGCCAAGCGCGCCGATCGATCCACCAGCGAGGGGCTCGTGGCCGCCCGCGAGAAGGGCGGCACCGCCTGGCTCATCGAACTCGCCTGCGAAACGGACTTCGTCGCCAAGAACGACAAGTTCATCGCCCTCGCCGACGGCGTCCTCGAGGCTATCGTGCTCGCCGGCGCCACCGACCTCGAGTCGGCCCTGGCCGCGCCCGCGGCGACCAAGACGGTCGCCGACGTGATCGACGACCAGGCCGCGGTCATCGGCGAGAAGATCGTGCTCCGGCGCGTGAGCGTTCTCAACGGCGACAAGTTCGAGGTCTACCTCCACAAGACGTCGAAGGACCTGCCGCCGCAGGTCGGTGTCGTCCTCGCCTACACGGGCGACGACGCGGAGACCGCGCGCGCGATCGCCCAGCACATCTCGTTCGCGAACCCCGAGTACCTCACCCGCGACGAGGTGCCGGTCGAGCGGATCGACAACGAGCGCCGCATCGTCGAGGAGATCACCCGCGCCGAGGGCAAGCCCGAGGCCGCCCTGCCGAAGATCGTCGAGGGCCGCCTCGGCGCCTACTTCAAGCAGGTCGCCCTGCTCGAGCAGGACTACGCCCGCGACAACAAGCTCACGGTCGGCAGGGTCGCGCAGGCCGCGGGCCTCACGATCACGGGATTCGCGCGGTTCAAAGTCGGCGCGTAACCGACCGCTGCGCTCCCAGGTCGGTTCCCCGACCGAGCCGGTTCCGGAGGCCCGAGCGTGTGCTCGGGCCTCCGTGCTTTCACCGCCTTCGGCGGCGACCCGGCGGTGCGACGGGCCCTTGGAGCGTCGCACCCCGCCGCCAGTGGCTTTCGGTACGCTGGCCATCATGACCGACACGCGCCGCCGAGTCCTGCTCAAGCTCTCCGGCGAGGCGTTCGGGGGCGGCTCTCTCGGCGTCAACCCCGACGTCGTGGCGTCCCTCGCCCGCGAGATCGCGCAGGCCGCCCAGGATGTCGAAGTTGCCATCGTCGTCGGCGGCGGCAACTTCTTCCGCGGCGCCGAGCTCAGTCAGCGCGGCATGGACCGCGGGCGCGCCGACTACATGGGCATGCTCGGAACGGTCATGAACGCGCTCGCCCTCCAGGACTTCCTCGAGAAGGCGGGCGCCGAGACGCGCGTGCAGTCCGCGATCGCGATGGCGCAGGTCGCCGAGCCCTACATCCCGCGCCGCGCCGAGCGGCACCTCGAAAAGGGTCGCATCGTCATCTTCGGCGCCGGAGCGGGCCTTCCGTACTTCTCGACCGATACCGTCGCCGCGCAGCGGGCGCTCGAGATCGGGGCGGATGCCGTCCTCGTGGCCAAGAACGGCGTCGACGGCGTCTACACCGACGACCCCCGTCGCAACCCCGAGGCGACCAAGATCGACCGCATCACCTACCTCGAGGCGTTGCGGCGCGGACTCAAGGTCGTCGACTCGACGGCGTTCAGCCTCTGCATGGACAACCGGATGCCGATGCAGGTGTTCGGCATGAAGCCCGAGGGCAACGTCACGGCGGCCCTTCTCGGCAAGGAGATCGGCACGATTGTCACGGCCTAGGCTGGACGCGACCTACGAAGGAGTGACCGTGATCGCAGACGTGCTCGCTGACGCCGCTGAGCGCATGGACAAGTCGGTGGACGCCGCCAAGGAGGATTTCTCGGAGGTCCGCACCGGGCGTGCGAATCCGCAGATCTTCCAGCGCATCCTCGTCGACTACTACGGCAGTCCGACGCCGCTGCAGCAGCTCGCCTCGCTGCAGGTGCCCGAGGCGCGGGTCATCCTCATCACGCCGTTCGACAGGAGCGCCCTCAAGGAGATCGAGAAGGCGATCGTCGCGAGGCAGGATCTCGGCGTCACGCCCAACAACGACGGCCAGATCATCCGCATCACGATGCCGGAGCTCACCGAGGACCGCCGCAAGGACTATGTCAAGCTCGTCCGTGCGAAGGCCGAGGACCACCGCGTAGCGATCCGCAACATCCGCCGCAAGTCGAAGGACGACCTCGATGCCCTCAAGGACGACGTCGGCGAGGACGACATCGCCCGCGCTGAGAAGGAGCTCGACGCGCTGACCAAGAAGCACGTCGACCTCATCGATGAGTCGCTTTCCCGCAAAGAAGCAGAGCTCCTCGAGGTCTAGTGGGCGACAGCGACCGGCCACGCGACCTCAAGTCCCAGCTCGAGCACGCTGGGCACGACGTCGAGCGCCAGATCCAGAAGGCACAGGCGCAATTCGATGGGCTGAGCGAGGAGATCACCCGGCGCACCGGGCGCAACCTCATCTTCGCGGTTGGCATCGGGCTCGCCCTCGGCCTCGGAGTCCTCTTCAGCCTCATCTTCGTCACCGACATCTTCATGGGGTTCGCCGCGCTGATCTTCGCCGCGGCGACACTGGAGCTCGCCCTGGCGCTTCGGACGGCCGACCGCCATGTTCCGCGCATCCCGACGGTGGTCGTGGCCCTCGGCATCCCGCCGGCCGCCTATTACGGCGGCGTGACGTGGCTGTGGCTCTCGCTCGTCGCAGGGCTCGCCTTCATCGTGCTCTGGCGACTCGCAGAGCAGGCCCTGCCGCGGTTCCGCACATCGGGCGCCGCTCTCGTGCCGGATCTCACCGCTGCGGTGCTCACCCAGGTGTACGTCTCGGGGCTCGCGTCGTTCGCCGTGCTGCTGTGCTCGCCGTCGAACCCGAACGGCAAGTGGTGGACGCTGGCGTTCGTCATCATCGTCGTCGCAACCGACACCGGCGCGTATGCGGGCGGGATGCTGTTCGGAAAGCACCCGATGGCGCCGACGATCAGCCCCAAGAAGACCTGGGAGGGCTTCGCCTGCGCCGCGTTCGTCGCGCTGCTGGCCGGCGTGCTGCTGACGATCTTCATGCTGCGGCTGCCATGGTGGCTGGGCCTCGTCGTCGGAGCAGTGGTGCTCGTCGCCGCAACGATCGGCGATCTCGCGGAATCCCTCATCAAACGCGATATCGGCGTCAAGGACATGAGCGACTGGCTGCCGGGGCACGGCGGCTTCCTCGACCGTCTCGACTCGATGCTGCCTTCGGCGGTGGCGACCTACGCGCTCTACCTCGTCTTTCAGCCGCTGCTGGGCTGAGGCTCTGGAAGAATGAGCGCGATGAGCACCACGACGCCCGCCTTCCCGGTCGCGAAGCGACGCGGCTACAGCCACGATCAGGTCGACTCGTTCCTCGCCCGCGCCCGGGCCGCCTTCGACGGCGCCGACGTCGGCTTCGGAGCGGCGGAGGTGCGCCGTGCCGCGTTCGATCTCGTCCAAGGCGGTTATGAGATCGCGGTCGTCGACGAGGCGCTCGAGAGGCTCGAGAACGTCTTCGCCGAGCGCGAGCGCCGGGAAGCTCGGAGCAAATTCGGAGACTCCGAGTATCTCGGCCGGATGAAGGCCTTCGCGCAGGAAATCATCGACCGGCTGGGTCGCGGCGACGGCGAGCGCTTCACGCGGGTCTCGCCGCTGACGTTCGGTTACTCCCGGCGCGAAGTCGATCGGTTTTCTCGCCGCCTGATCAGGTATTTCGAGGACGGTGCTCCGGTCGCGGTCGAGGAGGTGCGGCGCGTCACCTTCCGTCCGCAGCGTGGCGGGTACGCCGAGGGCCAGGTCGACGCGGTGCTCGACGCGGTCGTCGAGGTCATGCTCGCGGTGCGATAACGGATCCGTGCGAATCGGGCGGTTCGCGTTTGGGTTCCCGTTACCCGTCCGTTAGGTTCTTGTGATCGTGGGCAGACGGGTCGCAATCCTCGAGAAGCGTCCGGTCCTCCCGCTGGCCAGATTGCGCGTCAGCGCACTGCGAGCGGGACGACCGGTGGTGGCGAAACCCGGCGGTGCCAAGCGCAGGGCACGGCCGGTGCTCGCCGCCCTCGTGGTCATCGTGGTGGCGGGCTCGGTGCTCGTCAACCTCGCCAACCCCGAGGTGGGTGCCGCGGGCGCCGCGAGCCGCTTCGCCGGCGTGACCGACCGCTTCGCGGGCCTGGAGGCGCAGTCGATCGACACCGCGGGCTACGCGTCGGTCAAGCTCGTCACCGATGACTTCTCGTCCGGCTGGGCGCCGGTCGCGCGCTCCGCGACCGGCGGCTCCAGCACGACGACGGGCTCCGCGGCGGCTCCGATCGTCAGCAGCGCACCGGCGCAACCCGCTCCGTCGCCCGGCAGCGCCCAGGCATACGCGAAGACGCAGCTGACAGCCCGGGGCGATGGCATCGAACAGTACAACTGCCTCGTCGCGCTGTGGAACCGCGAATCGCACTGGAACGTCTACGCGGCGAATCCGAGCGGCGCCTACGGCATCCCCCAGGCGCTGCCCGGCTCGAAAATGGCCTCGGCCGGCGGCGACTGGCGAAGCAGCTACGTCACCCAGGTCGGCTGGGGCCTCGGCTACGTCTACGGCCGCTACGGCAGTCCGTGCGGCGCGTGGGCGCACTCGCAGTCGACCGGCTGGTACTGATCCGCTGAGCGGCTCCGGAGCGCCGGCCGAGCCGCGTGACAGGCCGGCAGCATGGAGTTCGCGCGCCGCGAGCTCGGCGCCGCGGCAGACCAGGCTTCCTCGCGTGGCGGCGAGTCCCTGAGCCCGTCGGACTCGGCGGTCACCGGGGAGGAGGCCACCGCCTGGTACGCCCGATTTACACTGGATCCATGCCGCGCAGCAACAGACCCCGGGGGCGCAAGGGGCCGGGTGCAGACGAGGAAGAGTTCGACGCCGCGCGCCTGCTCGGCGGCTGGCGCCGTACCGAGGTGCGTCGCGGTGTGACGTGGAATGTGCAGCCCATCAGCGTCCTACAGGCGCAGAAGGCCTACACCTGCCCGGCCTGCTCGCTCGAGATCGCACCGGGCACGGAGCACCTCGTCGCCTGGCGCACCGACGGCATTCTGGGCGACGAGGCCGATCTCGCCGCGCGCCGGCACTGGCACGTGCGCTGCTGGCGGATCGCATGATCGAGATCCGCAACGACGTGGTGCTGCCGGCCCGGCGCGAGGAGATCGAACTGCACACCGCCGACGGACTGGCCCTGGTCGGGGAGCTGGCCCTGCCCGAGACGGCCGCGCCCGTCGCGACGCTCGTCACGCTGCATCCGCTGCCGACGGGGGGCGGATTCATGGACTCGCATGTCCTCCGCAAGGCCGCAGCCCGTCTGCCGGCGCTGGCCGATCTCGCCGTGCTGCGCTTCAACACCCGCGGCACTTCGTCGCCGCGGGGCACGAGCGAGGGCGCCTTCGGCGCGGGCGAATCCGAGCGCTTCGATCTCGCTGCAGCGCTCGAGTTCGCGGCATCCCGCGGCCTGCCGAGGCTGTGGCTGCTGGGCTGGTCGTTCGGCACCGAGGTCGCGCTCAAGTGGGGGCCCGATCACCCCGAGATCGAGGGCGCCATCCTGCTCTCGCCGCCGCTGAAGCGGGCGCAGGATTCCGACCTCGTGCGCTGGGCCGCCACCGGCAAGCCGCTGGTCGCGGTTATTCCCGAGTTCGACGACTACCTGCGACCGGCCGAGGCGGCTCAGAGGTTCGCGCTCGTGCCCGGCTGCACCGTGATCCCTGTTGCGCGCGGCAGGCACCTCTGGGTCGGCGAGACCCAGGTCTACCGCGTGCTGACCGAGGTCGTGCGCGCGGTCAACCCTGCCGCGCTGCCCCTCCCCACGGAGTACTGAGCCGTCGAGTCGCCAGAAGCGCCTGGATGGATGGCCCGCATTCCGGCGATTCGCGGTCAGAGCTCGTTCTGCCTCGGTACGACCACCTGCCGGATGATGAGGAGGATCGCCGCCGCGACGGGGATGGCGATGAGCGCGCCGAGCACGCCGAGCAGTGAGCCGCCCGCGAGCGCCGCGACGACGACGACCGCGCCGGGGATGGACACGGCACGGTTCATGATGCGCGGGCTGAAGAGGTACGCCTCGACCTGCATGTAGACGAGGTAGTAGATCGCGGCGACGACTGCGGTGAACGGCGAGCCGAGCAGCAGTGAGAACACCACGATGATGACCGACCCCGACAGCGTTCCGACGAGCGGGATGAGCGAGCCGATGAAGGCGATGACGGCGAGCAGGATCGGGAACGGTGCGTGGATGATGCTGAGGAAGATGATGCTGAGGATGCCGTTGATGAGCGCGAGCGAAACCTGGCCGATGACGTAGCGGCCGACGGACTCCGTGATCTGCTCGGTGATGTCGATGAACCGCGGCCGGCGCGAGGCGGGCACGAGCTGGTAGAGGCCGCGTTTGATGGAGCGCATCGAGGCGGTGAAGTAGATCACCAGGATGATGACGATGACCGTCCCGAAGAATCCGCCGATGACCTGCACCCCGATCTGGAACACGCCGTTGGTGATGCCGCCGACATTGTTCTGGATGAAGTGGATCAGCTGCTGAACCGCGTTGTCGACCGTGCCGGCCGGGAACTGGTTCGACAGCCAGACGTACCAGTCGAGCTTCGAGGTGCCGTTCTGCAGGAACGAGGTGACCGCAGTGGTGAGCGCGGTGATCTGCGCGATGAGAACCGGCACGAGCGCGGAGATCACGCCGCCGAAGATGCCGACGACGACGACGAACACGATGACGAGCGAGGCCCAGCGCGGCACTTTGCGCCGCTCGAGCAGCGCGACGAGCGGCTCGAGGCCGAGGGACAGGAACAGTGCGACGCCGATGTAGGTGAGCACCGTCGTGAGATGCAGGATCGAGGTGATAATGAGAATGCCCAGGCCGACGCCGAGCGTGCCGACGAGCCCGAGCCGGAAGGCGTTCTGGATCTTCACGTGTGGTCTCCGTCGTCGGCCTTGCCATCGCCCCGGTCGGGCCGGTGGTCGTGCTGCGCCTGGTCGAGCACGTGGCGCAGGCCCTGGAGGTAGGAGGCGACCGCGTCGCGTTCGACCCTGATCGCGGCGAGCCGCTCCTCGGCGGTCTGGACGAGTTCGCGCGCCCGCTGCTCGGCGGCGGCCACGACGCCTGCAGAGCGTTCCGAAGCCTCGGCGAGCAGGGCCGCCACGGCCTGCTCGGCGTCGTGCCGCGTGGCCTTGACCTCGTTGCGCACGGCGGCCTCGATCGCCTTCGCCTCGTCGCGGGCCGCGGCGGCGCGCTTCGCGGCGTCGGCGAGCTGCCGGTTGGCGTCGTCCAGATAGCCCTGCGTTTCGGCGACGGCCGTCTCGTGGCGCACGCGGTGCTCCTCCTCCGCCTCGGCGCGGCGGGCGGCGAGCTCGACCTCGAGATCGAGGCGCTGCCGCTCGCGCTCGCGCTCGAGGGCAGCGCCGGCGTCGTCCGCGGCCGTGCGCTTCGCCTCGATCTCGGCGAGGAGGTCGAGGCGGGCCTGCTCGGCCTCCTGGGCGTGATCGGCCTCGGCGCGCAGGATCCGCGCGGTCAGAGCGGTGCGGCGCTCGTCGAACTCGCGCTCGATCCGGGCGCGGCCCTGCTCGAGCTCGTTCTGCAGGTCGGCGCGCAGCTGTCGCACCTGCGCCTCGGCGGCGGCTCGAGCGCGCTCCACGTCGGTCTGGTGGGCGGCGCGGGCTGCAGCGAGCTCGGCGGTCGCTGCGGCCCGGGCCTCGTCGAGCTCGCGCGCAACCGCCGAGCGCGCCGAGGCGAGCTCCTGCTCGAGGCCGGCGACCTGCTCGCGAGTGGTCTGCGCAGCCTTCTCGGCAGCGGCTTTGATCGCGGTGCCGGTGTGGGATGCCGCGGCCGCCGCCGCGAGCGCTTCGCGCTTGCCGGTCGCGCGCAGCCCGGCCACCTCGGTCGTCACCGCGGTCCGCAGCGCTGCGACGTCGCGCCGGGCGTCGGCGAGAAGCCGGTCGTGCTCCTTCTGGGCGGCGGCGAGCGCCTCGGCGGCCTCGACGCGGGCATCCTCGAGCAGCGTCGCGGCGTGCGCTCTGGCGTCTGCGAGGGCCGCATCCGTGGCGGTCTGCGCGGCAGCCTTGAGCCGGTCGACCTCGGCGCCGGCCGCGGCGCGCAGTTGCGCGGCATCGTGCTCGGCCTGGCTCACGAGACGGGTGGACTGCTCCGCGGCGGTGCGCAGCGTGCTCTCGAGGCGGCTGCCGAGGCCGGAGAAAGTGGGGCTGCCGATCTCGGCGAGCTCCGCCTTGAGCTCGTCGACCTGCTGTGCGAGCAGGGCCGCCTCGCGTGCCGCGTCGCCGGCCTGCTCGAGCGCCCTGGCAAGCTGCACCCGCAGATCCTCGATGGCGGCGTCGACCTCGGCCCTGTCGTACCCGCGGAAGACCTGGGTGAAGTCGGAGGAGTCGGATGCCACACGACCAGAGTAGGGCCGCCGGGTCGCCATCCTCAGGCGCCGCTCTGCGGGGGCCCAGGCGCCTCGACTATCGTGGAGTGTTCTTGCCGTGAAGGGATGCGTGTGCGTTTCGTTATCGCCATCGTGGCGTTCGTCGCAGCAGCGGTCATGGTCGTCGCCGGCATCGGCCAGCGGACGATCTGGGCGCCGCCGACGACCGCAACGGCGCGCGCGACCCTGGACGGCTCGGCGACGAGCGGCGTGGGCACGCAGTTCCTCGTCATCGGCGGCCACTCGCTCAACGCGCTCGGCGACCAGCAGACCCTGCAGATCTCCGGCGCGAAGAGCCCGTTCGTCGCCTACGGCACGACGACCGACGTGCTGTCCTGGATCGGCCGCCAACAGTTCACCCGCCTTGCCTTCGACAACGGCGCGCTGACGCAGACGGTGCAGACCGTCGACACCATGCAGTTCCCCGGCGCGCTGACCGTGCCCGCCGCCGCCGCGGCGAGTCCGGTGGGCTCGGATCTGTGGCTGTCGAGCTATTCGGGCGCCGACGCCGCGTACATCCCGCTCAATGTGCCCGACGACGTCAGCGTCCTCATCGAGACCGGAAACCCGGTGGGCGGCACGCCCGCGACCGTGACCGTGCGCTGGCGTCTCATCGCCACGACACCGTGGGCCGGCCCTCTCATCGTCGGCGGCATCGTGATGCTCGTCGTCGGACTCGTGCTCTACTTCTACGCGCTGCGCCACCTGCGCCGCTCGCGCGGGCCGCGTCGCGGAGGCAGGCCGCCGCGTCTGCCTCGTCCGCCGCGCGTCAGGCGCGTCTCCGGCGCGGTGCCGGCGGCCGTCGAATCGCGGCATGGGCGGCGCAGCTCCGGCCGCGCCACGCTCATCGGCGCTGTGCTGACGGCAGGCGCCCTCGCGCTCGGCGGGTGCAGCGCCGACTACTGGCCGTCGATGGGTGGTGCCAGTCAGCCCGCCGCGGCCGAGACCACGCTTCCAGCCGGCCAGGGCACCGTCCCCACCCCGACGGTGACCGAACACCAGGTCGAGACGATCGTCGACGCGATCGCGGCGGCGGCGAAGCAGGCGGATGCGGCGCTCGAGGCGAGCAAACTCGCCGACCGCTTCACCGGCGCCGCCCTGCGCCAGCGCAAGATCACCTACGTCATCCGCAAGAAGGTGCGTAGCTACCCGGCCGCCGCCGCGATCCCGTCGGCATCGCTCGCCCTGGTCGTGCCTGAGGCGACCGACTCGTGGCCGCGCACCGTCAGCGTCGTGGTCAAGGGCACCGACCCCAGGACCGCGCCGATCGACCTGCTGCTCACGCAGGAGAACCCGCGCGCCAACTACCAGGTCGCGTACGCCATCTCGCTCGAGGCGGGGGCACAGGTTCCGCAGGTGGCCGCAGCGGGCGTCGGCTCCGCACTCGTGCCGCCGGACTCGAAGCTGCTCAAGATCGCACCGAACCAGTTGGCCGCGGCCTACGGCTCGGTGCTCGCCAAGGGTGCGAAGAGCCCCTTCTACAAGTTGTTCGACATGAAGGCCGACAAGCTCGCGCCCCAGATCGGCTCCGCATACAAGGCGAAGCAGATCGCCGGGGCGGCCGCGGCCAAGACGAGCTCGCTGACGTTCATCGACGCGGCGGCCCCGGATGCGCCGCTCGCGCTCGCCACCGTCGATGCGGGCGCTCTCGTCGCCGTCGCGGTCGACGAGACGAAGCAGCAGAAGGCGACCCAGTCCGGGGCGACGGTCGCCCTCGACAACCCGAACGGCCCGACCGCGGCGCTCACCGGGCTCACGAAGTCGAGCACGGGCTTCCAGGTGACTTTCGAGTACCAGCTGTTGTTCTCTGTGCCGCCCGCCGAGTCGACGGACGCCGTCCGCCTCATCGGCTACTCCGAGGCGGCCGTCTCTGCGAAGGAGCTGAAGTGAGCGATTCCACCGGCGCGCTGCATGGCGCCATTGACCTGTCCGGCCTGGTGAACCAGCCGGCCGCGGCTGCC
>NZ_DAIEII010000078.1:0-60117 GCF_027352875.1 Gryllotalpicola sp. | reverse complement strand
GAGGCCCGATCCCAATCCGTAAGAGAGCAACCACTCAATGGCAACCGCAACGACCGCCCAGGCGACCAAGCAGATCGCAGTCAACGACATCGGCTCTGCTGACGACTTCCTCGCCGCGGTCGAAAAGACCCTGAAGTTCTTCAACGACGGCGACCTCATCGAAGGAACCGTCGTGAAGATCGACCGCGACGAGGTTCTCCTCGACGTCGGCTACAAGACCGAGGGCGTCATCCCCTCGCGCGAACTTTCCATCAAGCACGATGTCGACCCGTCCGAGGTCGTCGCCGTGGGCGACGTCATCGAGGCACTCGTCCTCCAGAAGGAGGATAAGGAAGGCCGCCTCATCCTCAGCAAGAAGCGCGCCCAGTACGAGCGCGCCTGGGGCGACGTCGAGAAGATCAAGGAAGCCGATGGCGTCGTGACCGGTCAGGTCATCGAGGTCGTCAAGGGCGGCCTCATCGTCGACATCGGTCTCCGCGGCTTCCTGCCGGCCTCGCTCATCGAGCTGCGCCGCGTCCGCGACCTCACGCCGTACCTCGGCCAGGAGATCGAGGCCAAGATCCTGGAGCTCGACAAGAACCGAAACAACGTCGTCCTCTCGCGCCGGGCCCTCCTCGAGCAGACCCAGTCCGAGAGCCGCACCACCTTCCTCAACAACCTGCACAAGGGCCAGATCCGCAAGGGCGTCGTCTCCTCGATCGTCAACTTCGGCGCATTCGTCGACCTCGGCGGCGTCGACGGCCTCGTCCACGTCTCCGAACTCTCGTGGAAGCACATCGAGCACGCCAGCGAGGTCGTCGAGGTCGGCCAGGAGGTCACCGTCGAGATCCTCGAGGTCGACCTCGACCGCGAGCGCGTCTCGCTGTCGCTCAAGGCGACGCAGGAGGACCCGTGGCAGGTCTTCGCCCGCACGCATGCGATCGGCCAGGTCGCGCTGGGCAAGGTCACCAAGCTCGTCCCGTTCGGCGCGTTCGTCCGCGTCGCCGACGGCATCGAGGGTCTCGTGCACATCTCCGAGCTGTCCGGCAAGCACGTCGAACTCGCCGAGCAGGTCGTGTCGGTCGGCGAGGAGGTCTTCGTCAAGGTCATCGACATCGATCTCGAGCGCCGTCGCATCTCGCTTTCGCTCAAGCAGGCGAACGAGGGCCTCGACCCCGAGGGCACCGAGTTCGACCCGGCGCTCTACGGCATGCTCACGGAGTACGACGAGAGCGGCAACTACAAGTACCCGGAGGGCTTCGACTCCGAGACGAACGAGTGGAAGGAAGGCTTCGAAGCTCAGCGCGAGAAATGGGAGCAGGAATACGCCGCTGCCCAGGCCCGCTGGGAGGCCCACAAGAAGCAGGTCGCCAAGGAGCGCGCCGACCGGGCCACTGCCACGGTCGACGCCCCTGCCGCCTCGTACTCGAGCGAGACCGCCGCGACCGGCACCCTCGCCGACGACGAGTCGCTCGCAGCTCTCCGCGAGCAGCTCTCGAGCACGAGCAACTAGCAGCCCGTTCGAAAGGGCCGGCCCTCAGGGGCCGGCCCTTTCGCCGTTAGGGTGAATCCGTGCAGGTGATCGCGCTGACCGGCGGTATCGCGTCGGGCAAGTCCACCGTCTCGCAGCGTCTCGCCGAGCTCGGCGCTGTCGTCGTCGATGCGGACAAGATCGTCCGCGAGGTGCAGCGGCCCGGCGAGGACGCGTTCGAACGGATCGTCGAGACCTTCGGCCCGGGTGTCATCGCCGAGGACGGCACGCTCAATCGGCCCGCGCTGGGCGCCATCGTCTTCTCCGACGAGGCCAAGCGCCTCGCCCTCAACGCCATCGTCCACCCGGCGGTGCAGGAGCGCGTCGCGCAGCGCATCGCCGAGACCGGCGCCCGCGACCCCGACGCCGTCGTCGTCTACGACGTCCCGCTGCTCGCCGAAGGCGCTCGCGATCCCCGCGGCGGTTTCGACCGGGTGGTCGTCGTGCACACCCCCGCCGACGAGCGCATCGAGCGCATGGTGCGCGACCGCGGGATGACGGAGGCCGACGCGCGCGCGCGCATCGGCGCCCAGGCATCGGACGACGCCCGGCTCGCGGTCGCCGACACGGTCCTCGACAACACCGGCACCCGGGGGGAGCTCATCGCCCAGGTCGACGAGCTCTGGGCCGACCTGACCCGCTGAGTGGGAAGGGGCCCTTTCGGGCGGCGTGCGCGTACGGCTAGCGTCAGGGCAGTCGTCACAGAGCGGCCCCGCCGCGGGAAGGACCGGACATGCACGTTCTGGCATCCGGGCTCGATCCACTTCTCATCGCGCGCTGGCAGTTCGGCATCACGACCGTCTACCACTTCCTCATGGTGCCGCTCACGATCGGGCTCGGCCCGGTCATCGTGTACCTGCAGTCGCGCTGGCACCGCACCGGCGACGAGCGCTTCTACCGGGCGACCAAGTTCTGGGGGAAGCTCTACCTCATCAACTTCATCATGGGCGTGGCCACCGGCATCGTGCAGGAGTTCCAGTTCGGCCTCGCCTGGAGCGAGTACTCGCGCTTCGTCGGCGACGTGTTCGGCGCGCCGCTCGCGATGGAGGCCCTGCTCGCGTTCTTCCTCGAGTCGACGTTCCTCGGCCTGTGGATCTTCGGCTGGGGCCGCCTGCCCAAGGGGCTGCACCTCACGACGCTCATCCTCGCGATCTTCGGCTCGGTCATCTCGGCCTACTTCATCATCGTGGCGAACTCGTGGATGCAGCATCCCGTCGGCGTCGAGCTCGTGAACGGTCGCCCGATCATGAACGACATCTGGGCGGTGCTCGGCAACAACACCGCGATCTGGGCGTTCCTCCACACCCTTGTCGGCTCCTTCGCCGTCTCGGGTGCCTTCCTCCTCGGGATCTCGTGGTACCAGCTCTGGCGGCGGCGGCGCGACGGCATCGACACGATCGGCCCCGACAACAAGGTCATCGTCGGCGAGAACCCCGCCATCCCCGGCCGCGACAAGGCCGACCACGCGCTGTGGCTGCACTCGCTGCGTCTCGGCGCCGTCATCGCCGTCGTCGCGTTCGGCCTGCTCACCATCACGGGCGACCAGCAGGGCAAGCTCATGTTCCAGCAGCAGCCCATGAAGATGGCAGCCGCCGAGGCGGCGTGCGACACGACGACCGACATCTCGCTGCTCTCGTTCGGGGCGTGGAACACCAAGGACTGCCACACCGTCACGGGCGTCATCGAGGTGCCGGGTGTGCTGTCCTTCCTCGCCAATGGAAACTTCAGCACCCCCGTCCAGGGCCTCAACCAGCTCGTACCCGAGTACCAGCAGAAGTACGGCACGACGGTCCCGAACGACCCGTCGACGTATGGTGCGGCGGCCGGTAAGACCATCAGCTACGTGCCGATCATGCCGGTCACCTACTGGGGGTTCCGCCTGATGATCACCTTCGGTGCGCTCTCGGCGATCGCCTCGCTCGTGGCACTGTGGCTGACGCGCCGGGGCACCGTGCCGCAGGCCAAGTGGCTCATGGTGCTCGCGGTCGTCGGAATCCTCGCGCCCTTCGCCGGCGATTCCGCCGGCTGGGTGTTCACCGAGATGGGCCGCCAGCCGTTCATCGTCGCCCCCAACCCGACCGGCGTCGACGGGGTGTTCATGTTCACCGCGGCCGCGGTCTCGCCGGGGGTGAGCGCGGGCATGCTGCTCTTCTCGCTCATCGCGCTCGGCAGCGTGTACCTCGCCCTGCTCGTCGTCGAGCTGGTACTGCTGTTCCGCTACGTGCGCGGCGGCGTGGCGAGCGCCATCCCCGAGCTCAAGAACCCGCCGGGGCCGGATTCCTCCGGCAAGGCGCCCGACGATGTGTTGGCGTTCGCGTACTGAGAGCCCAGGAGACGGTCATGGCTGAAGCGCTTCCCACCATCTGGTTCGTCCTCATCGCGATCCTCTGGACCGGGTATCTGGTCCTCGAGGGATTCGACCTCGGCGTCGGCATGCACATGCTCGTCAGCGCGCGCAGCGAGCAGGACCGCCGGGTGATGCTCAACACCATCGGCCCGGTCTGGGACGGCAACGAGGTCTGGCTGCTCACCGCGGGCGGCGCGACGTTCGCCGCGTTCCCGTTCTGGTACGCCTCGCTGTTCTCGGGGCTGTACATCCCGCTCGTGCTCGTGCTGCTCGGCCTCATCTTCCGGGCCGTAGCGATCGAGTACCGCGGCAAGGGCCGGACGCCGCGCTGGGCAGCGTTCTGGACGTGGGCGATCGGCCTCGGCTCGTTCGTGTCGGCGTTCGGAATCGGCGCAGCACTCGCGCTGACCACGACCGGGCTGCCGCTCGACGCGAACGGAGACATCGTCGGTGGCGGCTTCGCGTGGTTCACCGGCTACGCCGTCCTCGGCGGGCTCGCCGTCGTGGGCTTCGCGCTGCTCCATGGCGCGAACTTCCTCGCGCTGAAGACCGACGGGCCGGTGCGCAAGCGGATGGCGGGTCTCGCCTGGCCGTGGGGCTGGGTCGCCCTGCTTCCGCTCGCGGTATGGGCGATCCTCGTCGTCGTCCTCGCCGGTCGCTGGTGGACATATCTCACCCTGGTCATCGCGGTCGTCTGCGCACTCGCGTGGCTGCTCGCCTCGCGCGCGAAGCGCGAGGGCTGGGCGTTCGCCTCGCTCGCGGCCTTCCTCGTCTTCGGCTCGGGGTCGATCTTCGCCTCGGTCTACCCGCTCGTGCTGCCCTCGACGCTCGATCACGCCTGGGATCTCACCGTCTCGAACGCCTCGTCGTCGTCCTATACGCTGGGGGTGATATCGGTGGTGGCGTGCGTCGGCCTGCCACTCGTGCTCGCTTACCAGGCGTGGACGTACTGGATCTTCCGCAAGCGGGTCGCGCCGTCGCACATCCCGCCGCACGACGTCGTCGAGCCGGCGGTGGCTCCGACCCGATGAGGCCGGTCCTCGCCGACATCGGCAAGGGCAGGCTGTACCTGCTGGGGCTGCTCGGCGCCCTCAAAGCCCTCGGCCTCATCCTCGTCGCCGGCGCTCTGGCCGGCGCGCTCAGTGCGCTGCTCGCCGGGGCGGATTCCTGGCAGGGCAGCGCCCTCCTCGGGGTTCTCGGCGTACTGGTGCGGGCGGTCGCGACGTGGTTGCTCCAGGGGGCCGCCGCAGGCACCGCGGCGGGGGCGACCGCACGACTGCGTGAGCAGGTGCTGCGCCGCGCCGTCCGCTCGCGCGCCTCGACGGGTCAGACGGCCGTCCTCGCCACGACGGCGCTCGACGAGCTGGACCGCTACTACACGGTCTTCCTGCCGTCGCTGGTGCAGGCGGCGACCGTGCCGCTGCTCGTGGGTGCGCGCATCCTCGTGGCCGACTGGGTGAGCGCGCTCATCATCGTGCTCACCGTGCCGCTCATCCCGGTGTTCATGATCCTCATCGGGGTGCGCACCCGCGAGTCGGTCGCCGCGGCCATGACGACGCTGGGGCGCCTCTCCGACCACCTCGTCGAACTGGCCCGCGGCCTGCCGGTGCTCGTCGGCCTCGGCCGTGCGCGGGCGCAGGAGGCAGCGCTGCGCGAGATCTCCGAGGAGCACCGCCGCACGAGCATGGCGGCGCTGCGCGTCGCCTTCCTCTCGGCGCTCGCTCTCGAGCTCATCGCGACGATCTCCGTCGCCCTGGTCGCGGTGTTCGTCGGCGTGCGCCTGGTGAGCGGGACCATGACGCTCGACGCCGGCCTCATCGCGCTCATCCTCGCCCCCGAGTGCTATGCCCCGCTGCGCGAGATCGGCACGGCGTTCCACGCCTCGCAGAACGGCGTCGAGGCGCGCCGACGCGTCCAGGCCCTGCTCGACGAGCTCGAGCCCGAGGCCGGGATCGTCTGGCGCGAGACGGACGGCGACCTCCGGGTCGACGCCCTCACGGTGCAGCATGCCGACCGGCCCTCGGCGGTCGTCTCCGGCCTGTCGTTCGAAGCCCCGGGGGGCTCGATCGTCAGCATCGAAGGCGCGAGCGGCACCGGCAAGACGACCGTGCTCGAGGTGCTCGCAGGCCGCGGAGCGCTGCTCGCCACGGGAGCGGCGGTCACGGGCACCGTCCGGCGCCCCGCCGGGATCGCCTGGCTGCCACAGCATCCGCACACCTCAGCACCGACCGTGGCCGAGGAGGTCGAGCGCTTCGGAGCGCCCGACCCGGCCGCACCGCTTGCCGCCGTCGGCCTCGCGCACCTCGCCGCCGCCGACCCGGCCCGGCTGTCCCCGGGGGAGCTGCGCCGCCTCGCGATGGCCCGCGTGCTCGCGCGCGTCTCGGCAGGAGCCCGGCTCGCGCTGCTCGACGAGCCGACCGCGCATCTCGACGGGGAATCCGCCGCGCTCGTGCGCGAGGCGATCGCGGGACTGCGCGCGCACACCACCGTCGTGCTCGCCTCGCACGACCCGGCGGTGCGCGCCCTCGCCGACATCAGGGTGCCGGTCGCCGGGGCGTCACCGACTCCCGCAGATCTGTCGCCGGCGGAGCGCTCCGCCGCGATTCCCCGCCGGACTCGACCGGATCTGCCGACATTGCCGACGCCCGCGGGTCTGCCCTGGCGTGCGCTTCGCGAGTATCTGCGGCCGGCCGTCGCCCGCTTCGCGGCAGCGGCGGCCGTCGGCGCGCTCGCGGCGCTCTTCGCCGCAGCGCTGACCGCGGTCTCGGGCTGGCTCATCCTGCGCGCGGCCGAGCATCCGCACATCCTCTACCTCATGGTGGCGATCGTCGGCGTGCGGTTCTTCGGCATCGGGCGCGCCGCCCTGCGTTACAGCGAGCGGCTGCTCACGCACGACGCGGTCTTCCGCGCGCTCACTGCACTGCGGCTGCGGCTCTGGGGCGGGCTCGCCGCGCAGGGGCCGTCGGGGCGGCAGGCCCTCACCGCCGCGAACACCCTCGACCGGCTCGTGGGCGACGCCGACGCCGTGCGCGACCTGGCTCCGCGCGTCCTGCTGCCGCCCGCGACCGCCGTCATCACCATCGCGGCCGCCGGCGTAGCGCTCGGGCTGCTCCTTCCGGCGGCGGGCTGGCTCATCGCCGCGGCCGCCCTGCTCGCCCTGGTGGGCGGCGGGGCTGCGGCGATCGCGGCCGACCGCCGCGCATCGCGGCTGCGCGACCTCGACAGATCCGCGGTGGTGCGCGAGTCGACGGGATTGCTCGCCGCGCGCGATGACCTCGACGGCAACGGCGTCGCCGACGCGGTGATCGACCGCATCGTCGCCCTCGACGCCTCGGCGACCGCGCGCGCGAGACGCGCCGCGTGGTCGCTCGGCGCCGGCGCAGCCGTCGCCGTAGCGGTGCTCGGGCTCGCGGCGTTCGCACTCGTCGCCGTCGGCGCAGGCCCGGTGCTCGCGGGCGGCATCCCCGCCCCGGTCGCCGGAGTCCTGGCGCTGACCGCGCTCGCCCTCATCGATCCGGTGCTCGAGGCCATCCAGGCGGCGCAGCGTTGGGGCGAGCTGCGCCAGGTGCTCGGCCGGGTCGACGCCGTCACCGCGGCGACGAGGCCGGATGCCGGCGGTGCCGAGCTCACCGCCGCCGACCGGCTCGAACTCGCCGAGGTCGCGTACCGCTACCCCGGAGCTGCACGCGACGCCTTCGCCGACGTCTCGGCCGCGGTGGAGCGCGGCGAGTGGCTCGCTGTGACCGGCCCGTCGGGATCGGGCAAGTCGACACTGCTCGGCGTGCTGCTGCGCTACCTGGAACCGACCGCGGGGGAGTACCGCATCGACGGCGAGCCCGCCGCCGGCATCGACGGCGACGCGGTGCGCCGCCGGATCAGCTGGTGCCCGCAGGAGGGCCACCTCTTCACGTCGACCCTGCGCGGCAATCTCGCCCTCGCCCGGGCGCGCGCGGACACCCCCGACGACGCCGAGCTCGCCGCGGCGCTGCGCGAGGTGGGCCTCGCCGGACTGATCGCCGAGCTGCCGCTCGGCCTCGACACGCCGATCGGAGCCGAGGGCTCGTTCCTCTCCGGCGGCCAGCGGCAGCGGGTCGCCGTCGCCCGCACCCTGCTCGCACGGGCCGACGCCGTGCTGCTCGACGAGCCGACGGCGCATCTCGACGAAGAATCCGCCATCGCCCTCATGGCCGATATGCGCGCCGCGCTGTGCGAGAAGACCGTGGTGCTCGTCACGCACGACCGCTCGGTCGTCGGCACCCACGCAGTGCGCCTTTCCGAGAGCCATATCCCCGGTTAGGCGCTTCCCCTGCCGCCCGCGCCCCAGAACGCCGAGGCCGCGCGGAGCGCCGTCGGGTCATTCAGGCGACAGCCTCGGGACCTGCAGTAGTCTGACGCCCGATGCCCGCTCAGCTCCGTCGGTTCGCCGTCCCGGTCGACTGGTCGGCGGCCGCTCTCGCGGTGCTGCTGGGCCTGTTCATCGTCATCGGCGCGTCGTTCGACGCGACGGATTCCCCGGCCTGGTTCGCCTCGTCGGCCGGGGCCGCGCTCGGCAGCGCCCTCGTCGTACTCGGGCTCGGGCTCGTGTTCTACGTCGCGATCAAGCTCGTCTTCGACTGGCTCGCTCGACGCAGCGACGCCCGGCCGGCCGCGAAGATCACCTCGATGCGCACGGCGCTGCGCCGCTCGCTGCTGCCGACCTCCGGCGTGCTCTTCGCCGGATGGATGCCGTGGCTGCTCATCCACTTCCCGGGGAATGTCGACAGCGACACGATCACGCAGCTGTTCCAGTGGCTCGGACTCGCCGTGCGCAGTGACCACCACCCGTGGTTCGACACCATGGTCTTCGGGTGGTTCTGGAACCTCGGCCACGCGTTCGGCGACTACAACATCGGCCTGTTCGTGTTCCTCGTGCTGCAGGAGGCGGCGACCGCGCTCGGCATGGGCCTCGCGCTCGTCTACCTCGGCAGGCTCGGACTGCCGAGGCGCTGGCGCTGGACCCTCACGGTGCTCGCCGCCGTCTTCCCGGTCTTCGCGATCGCCGTGTCGGTGATGAGCAAGGACTCCTTCGCGGGCGTCTTCTGGATGCCGTTCCTCGTGCTCTTCGTCGAGGCGATCCGCACTCGCGGGCAGGTTCTGATGCGACCTTGGATCGGCGCGAGCGCGCTCGCCATCGTCATCCCGCTCGTGCTTGCGAAGCGCACCAACATCTACCTCGTCGTGGTGTGCCTCATCGTCCTGCTGGTGCTCGCAGCCCGGCCCGCCCGGCTGCGCATCCTCGGCGGCGGTGTCGTCGCCGTCCTGGTGACGAGCGTGCTCTGGCCGCTCGCGATCCTTCCCGCGGCGGGGGTGCAGGCCGCCACGAACACCGACATCCTCTCGATCCCGCTCCAGCAGACGGCGCGGACGGTCCTCGAGCACGGCAGCAGCCTGCCCGCCACCGAGAAGCAGGCGATCGATGCGGTGCTGCGCTATGACGGCCTCGCCCAGGCGTATGTGCCACGGCGGTCCGACAGCGTCAAGAGCCGCTGGAACAGCCACGCCACCACGAGCCAGAGACTCGCCTATGCGGTTGTCTGGCTCGACGAGCTGGTGCGCTACCCGAGCACCTACTTCGCCGCCACCGCGGACAATACCTTCCCCTACTTCGCGCCCGTCACGCCGATCGCGTTCCAGGAGAGCCTCACCCTCAACCGGTACATCGACGTCTGGCTCTCGTGGAGCATCCCCGGCACAACGCGCGAGCAGATCGCGCAGGTCGCGCTCTCGCTCCACCAGCCGGCAGCGCTCGCGCCGCTGCGCACCGCGGTCGACCGCGCCGCCGCGGTGTTCAACAAGAACCCGTTCTCGAGCGCCGCCTGGTACTGCTCCTGGATCCCGCTGCTCGCGCTCGCCTACGCGATCCGGCGGCGCAGCGGCCTCCTCGCACTTGCCACGAT
The DNA here is from genome assembly GCF_027352875.1 of Gryllotalpicola sp. NCBI lineage: Bacteria > Bacillati > Actinomycetota > Actinomycetes > Micrococcales > Microbacteriaceae > Gryllotalpicola > Gryllotalpicola sp. Next base: position 50,324 of record NZ_DAIEII010000078.1, on the reverse strand, counting down.
CCCGCTCTTCCTCAACCTGGGGTTCCTCGTCGCGGGGCCGATCGCGCTGTCGCGCTACATGATCCCGTCGATCTACGGGAGCGTGCTCATCGTGGGGCTGATGACGTTGCGGATTCCGCTGTCGCGGCGCCCGGGCGGAACAGCCAGTGGTAGCCGAGGTAGTTCGTGATCATGCCGACGGCGGTCGCGCACACCTTGGCGCCGGTCGTGAGCACCCCGTGGGGGAATCCCGGCGCTGCGAGCCCGACGACGGCGATGACGGCCCAGATCACCGCGGACTGGACGACGAAGGCCGAGGTGAGCGTCACGGCGACGAACTGCACGATGGTGTGCTGCACCGTGCGGTCGGAGCGGAACACGAACCGCCGGTTGAGCAGATAGCTCACGCAGATCGTGATCGAGGTGGAGCACAGGTTCGCGAGCAGCGGCGGCCAGCCGAGCACGACGGCGAAGACCGTGAACAGCGCGATGTCGAGCAGCGTGTTGATGCCGCCGACGATGAGGTAGCGCAGGAAGGCGCCCCGCATCGAGAGCACCCAGCGCCGCACCCGGCCCCGCTGCGGCTGCTCCGTCGCGGTCACCGCAGGCCTTCGGCCGGTGCCGGCGGCGCCCAGTGCAGGTATTCGAGGCGAGCGACTTCCTTCCGCACGCGCAGGATGCCGTTGAGGATCAGGCCGAGGGTGAGGCTCGCGAAGGCGAGGACGATGAGGGTGGCCGCCAGGAACGCCGTCGGGAAGCGCGCCACGAGGCCGGTGGCGAAGAACTCCACGATGACCGGGATGCCGAGGATGAGGCCGATGACGGCGAAGACGGCCGCGATGACGCCGTAGAAGGCGACCGGCCGCTCGTGCTGCCAGAGCTGCACGATGAGGCGGAGGATGCGGAATCCGTCGCTGTAGGTGTTGAGCTTGCTCTCGCTGCCCTCGGGCCGGTCGCGGAAGCCGACCGGGATCTCGCGCTGCGGCACGCGGAGGTTGGCGGCATGGACGGTGAGCTCGGTCTCGATCTCGAACTCGCGGGCGAGCGCCGGGAACGACTTCACGAAGCGGCGCGAGAACACCCGGTAGCCGGTGAGCATGTCCGTGACCCGCTCGCCGAAGAGGAGGCCGACGAGCCGGTTGAAGAGCCGGTTGCCGGCCTCGTGGCCCGGGCGGTACGCCGAGGCGCCGACGGCCTGGGTGCGCACGCCGACGACTTGGTCGAGCGGACCCTCGCGCAGCGCCGCGATGAGCGTCGGGGCATCCGCCGCCTCGTAGGTGTCGTCGCCGTCGATGAGGAGGTACACCTCGGCGTCGATGTCGGCGAAGGCGCGGCGCACCACGTTGCCCTTGCCCTTGCGGTACTCGGTGCGCACGATCGCCCCGGCCGCTGCAGCGGCACGCGCGGTGCCGTCCGTGCTGTTGTTGTCGTACACGAAGACGGTGATGCCGGGCACGGCCGCCATGAGGTCGCGGACGACCTTGCCGACGGTGGCTTCCTCGTTGTAGCACGGCACGATCGCGACGACATCGGCGGTGTTGGCCACGGCGGCTCCTTCCTCCAGAGAGCGTAGCGATGGTCAGGGCCGCTGCGCCTGAGCATGGGCCGCGGGGCGCATCCTTCCCGGCCGAAGTGTCGTACCCCTTACCTAGACTCGAGAGCATGGAGGCCACGAGGTCGATCCGCCCGTTCGAGGTGGTGAGCGAGTACACGCCTAGCGGCGACCAGCCGCAGGCGATCGAGCAGCTCGCCGCGCGCATCAACGCGGGCGAGACCGACGTCGTGCTGCTCGGCGCGACGGGCACCGGCAAATCGGCGACGACGGCCTGGCTCATCGAGGCGGTGCAGCGCCCGACGCTCGTGCTCGCCCACAACAAGACGCTCGCTGCGCAGCTCGTCAACGAGTTCCGCGAACTGCTGCCCAACAACGCCATCGAGTACTTCGTCTCCTACTACGACTACTACCAGCCCGAGGCGTATGTGCCGCAGACCGACACCTTCATCGAGAAGGACAGCTCGATCAACGCCGAGGTCGAGCGCCTGCGCCACTCGACGACGAACTCGCTGCTGTCCCGCCGCGACGTCATCGTCGTCTCGACCGTGTCGTGCATCTACGGCCTGGGCGCCCCCGACGAGTACTGGTCGGCGATGATCGCACTGCAGGTCGGCGATCAGATCGGCCGCGACCGGCTCATCCGCTCCTTCGTCGACATGCAGTACGACCGCAACGACCTCGTGCTCGAGCGCGGCTCGTTCCGAGTGCGCGGCGACACGATCGAGATCATCCCCGTGTACGAAGAGAACGCGATCCGCATCGAGCTCTTCGGCGACGAGATCGAGGCGATCACCTATTTCAACCCGCTCACCGGCGACGCGATCCAGCGCAAGGACTCGATCTCGGTCGCCCCGGCGACGCAGTACGCCGCCAGCCAGGCGTCAGTGCACCGCGCCATCGGCCGCATCAAGGACGAGCTCGCCGAGCGCCTCGCCGAGTTCGAGAGGCAGGGCAAGCTGCTCGAGGCGCAGCGACTGCGCATGCGCACCACCTTCGACCTCGAGATGCTCGAGCAGATCGGCTTCTGCTCCGGCATCGAGAATTACTCCCGCCACATGGACGGCCGCTCGGCCGGCGAGCCGCCCGCCTGCCTGCTCGACTACTTCCCCGACGACTTCCTCGTCGTCATCGACGAGTCGCACGCCACCATCCCGCAGCTCGGGGCCATGTACGAGGGGGACGCCTCGCGCAAGCGCACCCTTGTCGAGCACGGTTTCCGGTTGCCGAGCGCGCTCGACAACCGCCCGCTGCGCTTCGACGAGTTCAAAGCGCGCGTCGGCCAGACGGTGTACCTGTCCGCGACGCCGGGGTCGTACGAGCTCGGCATCGCCGACGGCATCGTCGAGCAGATCATCCGACCTACCGGCCTCGTCGACCCGCAGATCGTCGTCAAGCCGACGAAGGGCCAGATCGACGACCTGCTGGAAGAGATCCGGGTGCGCGCGGCCAGGAACGAGCGCGTGCTCGTCACCACCCTCACCAAGAAAATGGCGGAAGAGCTCACCGACTTCCTCGGCGAGGCGGGCGTGAGGGTGCGTTACCTGCACTCCGACGTCGACACGCTGCGCCGCGTCGAACTGCTCACCGAGCTCCGCGCCGGCGTTTACGACGTGCTCGTCGGCATCAACCTGCTGCGTGAGGGCCTCGACCTGCCCGAGGTGTCGCTCGTCGCGATCCTCGACGCCGACAAGGAGGGCTTCCTGCGCTCGAGCACGTCGCTCATCCAGACCATCGGCCGCGCCGCCCGCAACGTCTCCGGCGAAGTGCACATGTACGCCGACAACCTCACCGACTCGATGAGGCACGCGATCGACGAGACCGACCGGCGGCGCGACAAGCAGCTGGCGTACAACGCCGAGCACGGCATCGATCCGACGCCGTTGCGCAAGCGCATCGCCGACATCACCGACATCCTCGCCCGCGAGGAAGCCGACACCGCCGAGCTGATGGCGAAGCGCTCCCGCCGCGTCAAAGACGGGGGAGGGCCGCGCGGTCAGCTTCCGAAGCGGCCCGGTATCGCATCGGCCGGCGCCGCCGAGCTCGAGGGGCTCATCGCCGACCTCAACGGCCAGATGCTCGAGGCCGCGGCAGAGCTCAAATTCGAGCTCGCGGCCCGGCTGCGCGACGAGCTCGGCGATCTCAAGCGCGACCTGCGGCAGATGGACAGAGCCGGCCACCTCTGACTAGCGGAGCGCCTCGACCGCGGCCCTCGCCGCCTTCTGCAGCGCCGCGCGGTAGCGCGCCTGCTGGTCGGAGACGCTCACGGCGTCCCCGTCGAGGGCGCGCAGCGCCGGAGCCGAATTCCCCCACGCATGCGCCATTCCGAGGATGAGGAGCAGCACGTCGATGGGCGCATGGCCGGCGGCGGGGGCGATCTGGGCGAGCTTGCGGCGGTAGTGCTCGACCTCCTCCGGGGTGGCGTCGGCACGCTCGAGCCGCTTCCACATCGTCAGCCGCTCGTATTCCGGGTGCGCGCAGAGGTAGTCGAAGAGCGCGACGGCGTAGCCCGGCAGGTCGTACGAGGTGATGGGGATCGTCGCGGTGAGATGCGCGAGGCTGAGATCGAGGACGGCATCGAAGAGCGCCTCCTTCGAACCGAAGTAGGCGTAGATCGCCTGCTTGTTGACCCCGGCCGCCACGGCGATGCGGTCGACACGGGCACCCGAGAGGCCGTGCTCCGTGAACTCCGCGGATGCCGCATCAAGAAGCTTCTCGCGGGTCTTTCCCGAGTCGTACGCCATGGGTCTACTATAAATCCAACCAGTTGGTTGAGAAGGAGCACTCCCATGGCGATCGCCACCGTCAATCCCGCCACCGGCGAGACCATCAAGGAATTCACCCCCGACGACAGCGCGGTCGTCGAGCAGAAGCTCGCCGAGGCGCAGGCCGCGTTCCAGGCCCTCAAGAAGACCACCTTCGCCCAACGCGCCGAGTGGATGCGCGCGGCGGCCGACCTGCTCGATGCCGACGCCGAGGAGCTCGGCCGCATCATCACCATCGAGATGGGCAAGCCGATCGCGCAGTCCGTCGCCGAGGTGCACAAGAGCGCCAAGGGCGCGCGCTACTACGCCGAGAACGCCGCGCGCTTCCTGGCCGACGAGCCCCTCGACGACCCGTCGCTCGTCAACGCCTCGCAGGCCTACGCGCGCTACCAGCCGCTCGGCGTCATCCTGGCCGTCATGCCGTGGAACTACCCGCTGTGGCAGGTGCTGCGCTTCGCCGCACCCGCGCTCATGGCCGGCAACACCGGCGTGCTCAAGCACGCCTCGAACGTGCCGCAGTCGGCGCTCTACCTCGACACGCTCTTCGAGCGGGCGGGCTTCCCGACGGGCGCCTTCCACACCTTGCTCATCGGCTCCGGCGCGGTGGACGCCGTCATCCGCGACCCGCGCATCAAGGCCGTCACCCTCACCGGCTCCGAGCCGGCCGGCCGCTCGGTGGCCTCGATCGCCGCGCGCGAGATCAAGAAGTCGGTGCTTGAGCTCGGCGGCTCCGACCCGTTCATCGTGCTGCCCAGTGCCGACCTCGAGAAGGCCGCGACGACCGGGGTCGCCGCGCGCACGATCAACAACGGCCAGTCCTGCATCGCCGGCAAGCGCTTCATCGTCCACCAGGACGTCTACGACGAGTTCGCCGGCCTCTTCGCTGCGAAGATCAAGGCGCTCACCGTCGGCGACCCGCTCGACGCGTCGGTGCAGGTCGGGCCGATAGCCACTGCGGGCGGCCTCAACGACCTCCAGGAACTCGTCGACGACGCCGTCGCGAAGGGCGCCCAGGTGCTCGCGGGCGGCCACGCGCTCGACCGGCCGGGCTATTTCTTCGAGCCGACGATCCTCGCCGGGCTCACCGACGACATGCGCCTCGTCATGGAGGAGGCCTTCGGCCCGGTCGCCTCGCTCTACCCGGCGAAGGACGACGACGACGCCATCCGCATCGCGAACCAGACGACCTTCGGCCTGTCCTCGTCGGTGTGGACGAGCGATCCCGCTGAAGAGGCGTACTTCGTCGAGAACCTCGACGCGGGCGCCGTCTTCGTCAACGGTATGACGGTGTCGTACCCGGAGCTGCCGTTCGGCGGCATCAAGGCGTCCGGCTTCGGCCGCGAGCTCGCCGCCGCCGGAATCAAGGAGTTCGTCAACCTCAAGACCGTCTGGCGCGGCTGACGCTGCGTAGGGATTGGCGCGCTTCGCAGGGTCCCGGGTCTCCTCCTGGCGTCGCTTCACGTCGAAGCCCGCTGCGCATCCGCCATCACAGGCTCTTCGGCCGTCGGCGGAGGCCCTTCCATGTCGCACCCCGTTCGTAGACTTCTGAGGTGACGCACGTGCATCCGGTCGACTCCCACTCGAAGCTCAGCGTCAAGGGAGCACGCGTCCACAACCTGCGCAACGTCGACCTCGAGATCCCGCGCGATTCGCTGGTGGTCTTCACGGGGCTTTCGGGTTCGGGCAAGTCATCCCTCGCCTTCGACACGATCTTCGCCGAGGGCCAGCGCCGCTATGTCGAGTCGTTGAGCGCGTACGCACGCCAGTTTCTCGGCCAGGTCGACCGGCCCGACGTCGACTTCATCGAGGGCCTCAGTCCCGCGGTCTCCATCGATCAGAAGTCCACCAACCGCAACCCGCGCTCGACGGTCGGCACGATCACCGAGATCTACGACTACCTGCGCCTGCTCTGGGCGCGCATCGGAGTGCCGCACTGCCCCGAGTGCGGCGAGCCGATCCAGCGTCAGACGGTGCAGCAGATCGCCGACCAGCTCATGGCGCTGCCCGAGAAGACCCGCTACCAGGTCATGGCGCCCGTCGTGAAACAGAAGAAGGGCGAGTTCGTCGACCTCTTCAAGGAGCTCGCGGCCAAAGGCTTCGCGCGCGTCCTCGTCGACGGCGAGCAGCATCAGCTCGCCGAGCCGCCGACCCTCCGGAAGTCGTACAAGCACGACATCTCCGTCATCGTCGATCGCCTCGTCGCCTCGCCCGAGATCCTCACGCGGCTCACCGACTCCATCGAGACGGCGATCGGCCTCACCGACGGCCTGGTGGCGGTGCAGTTCGTCGACGAGCCCGCAGATTCCCCCGACGCCGTCCGCACCTTCAGCGAGAAGCTGAGCTGCCCCAACGGCCACCCCATCCAGCTCTCCGAGATCGAGCCGCGCACCTTCTCATTCAACGCCCCGTTCGGCGCCTGCCCCGAGTGCACCGGGCTCGGCACGCGGATGTCGGTCGACGAGGACCTGCTGCTCGGCGATCCGGCGTCGAGCCTCGCCGACGGCGTCATCCTGCCGTGGGCGACGCAGGGCAAGGGACTGTTCCAGTACTACGAGCGCCTGCTGGAAGGCCTCGCCCGCGACCTCGATTTCAGCCTGAAGACGCCGTGGCAGAAACTTCCCGACACCATCCAGCAGGCCATCCTCTACGGCGACAACTACCAGGTGCAGGTGAAGTGGCGCAACCGTTTCGGCCGTGAGATCAGCTACTCGAGCGGCTTCGAGGGCGTCGTGCCGTACATCGAGCGGCAGTACGCGCAGGCCGAGACCGACGCGCAGCGCCAGCGCTGGGCCGAGTACCTCCGCGAGGTGCCCTGCCCGGTCTGCGACGGCAGGCGCCTCAAGCCCGAGGTGCTCGCCGTGCATGTCAACGGGCACTCCATCGCGGATGTCGCGGGGCTCAGCCTCACCGACTCGCGCGCCTTCTTGGGCACCCTCGAGCTCACCGGCCGCGAGGCGCTCATCGCCGCCCAGGTGCTGCGCGAGATCACGCTGCGCCTCGACTTCCTCATCCAGGTCGGTCTCGGCTACCTCGACATGGCGCGCGCGGCCGGCACGCTCTCCGGTGGCGAGGCGCAGCGCATCCGCCTCGCCACCCAGATCGGGTCGGGCCTCACGGGCGTGCTCTACGTGCTCGACGAGCCCAGCATCGGGCTGCACCAGCGTGACAACCGGCGCCTCATCGAGACGCTGCTGGCGCTGCGCGATCTCGGCAACACCCTCATCGTCGTCGAGCATGACGAGGACACCATCCGCACCGCCGACTGGATCGTCGACATCGGCCCCGGCGCCGGCGCCAACGGCGGCACCGTGGTGCACTCCGGCAGCTACGACGAGCTGCTCGCCAACCGCGACTCGCTCACCGGCGACTACCTCTCCGGCCGCAAGTCGATCGACATCCCGGCCACGCGCCGCACGATCGACCGGCAACGCCAGCTCACCGTCGTCGGCGCCTCGGCGAACAACCTCAAGAACATCGACGTCGACTTCCCGCTCGGGGTCTTCATCGCCGTCACCGGGGTCTCGGGCTCCGGGAAGTCGACCCTCGTCAACGACATCCTCTACCGCGTGCTCGCGCAGCGCCTCAACGGCGCCCGCAGCCTCCCCGCCAAGCACACCAGGGTCACCGGCACCGAGCACCTCGACAAGGTCGTCCATGTCGACCAGGGGCCGATCGGCCGCACCCCGCGCTCGAACCCGGCGACGTACACGGGCGTCTTCGACAAGATCCGCACCCTCTTCAGCGAGACCCCCGAGGCCAAGACCCGGGGCTACCAGCCGGGCCGGTTCAGCTTCAACGTCAAGGGCGGGCGCTGCGAGAACTGCCAGGGCGACGGCACCATCAAGATCGAGATGAACTTCCTTCCCGACGTCTACGTCGACTGCGAGGTGTGCCACGGCGCACGCTACAACCGCGACACCCTGCAGGTGCACTACAAGGGCAAGAACATCGCGGAGGTCCTCGCGATGCCCATCGACGAGGCGGCCAGGTTCTTCGAGTCCATTCCGGCGATCCACCGCTACCTGCAGACCCTCGTCGAGGTCGGCCTCGGCTACGTGCGTCTCGGCCAGGCCGCGACGACGCTCTCCGGCGGCGAGGCGCAGCGCGTCAAGCTCGCCACCGAGCTGCAGCGGCGCACCAACGGCCGGTCGATCTACGTGCTCGACGAGCCGACGACGGGCCTCCACTTCGAGGACGTGCGCAAGCTGCTCCTCGTGCTGGGCGGATTGCTCGACAAGGGCAACACCGTCATCGTCATCGAGCACAACCTGGACGTCATCAAGAGCGCCGACTGGGTCATCGACCTCGGCCCGGAGGGCGGCGCTGGCGGCGGCCAGGTCATCGCGACCGGCACGCCGGAGCAGATCGCGAAGAACCCCGCCAGCCACACCGGGGTGTTCCTCGCCGAGATCCTCGAGCGCGAGAGCGTCTCGGCCTGACGATGGCCGACACCGTCTCCTGGCGGCCTCGCACCGGCGAGATCCCGACCCTGCCGGGGGTGTACCGGTTCCGCGACCCGAGCGGGCGGGTGCTCTACGTCGGCAAGGCGAAGAACCTGCGGGCCCGCCTGTCGAACTACTTCCAGCCGCTGCGCAGCCTCCACGAACGCACCCGGCGCATGGTGACGACGGCCGCGAGCGTGGAGTGGACGGTTGTCGCGAGCGAGTTCGAGGCGCTGCAGCTCGAGTTCACCTGGATCAAGGAGTTCGACCCGCCCTTCAACGTCGTCTTCAAGGACGACAAGTCCTACCCCTACCTCGCCGTGACGATGGGGGAGGAGGTGCCGCGCGTCTTCGCGACCCGCAACCGCGGCATCAAGGGCGCCCGCTACTTCGGCCCGTACATGCGCGCCTGGGCGGTACGCGAGACGGTCGACCTCATGCTCAAGGCCATCCCGATGCGCTCCTGCACCGACGGCGTCTACGACCGGGCCGAGCGCACCGGGCGGCCCTGTCTGCTCGCGGACATCGGCAAGTGCGCCGCACCGTGCGTCGGGCGCATCAGCAAGACCGGTCACCGCGAGCTCGCCGACGACTTCGTCTCGTTCCTCTCCGGCAACGACCAGAGCTACCTGCGCGAGCTGACGAAGCGGATGCAGGACGCCTCGGCCGCCCAGAACTACGAGCAGGCCGCCCGCTACCGCGACCAGATCCAGGCACTCAGCAGCGTGCTGGAGCGCTCCTCCGTCGTCTTCGCCGACAACGTCGACGCCGACGTCTTCGGCCTCGCCGAGGACGAGCTCGCCGCCGCCGTCCACCAGTTCATCGTGCGCGGCGGACGCATCCGCGGGGTGCGCAACTGGGTCGTCGACACGGAGCTCGACGTCACACTCGGCGAGCTCGTCGAGTCGGTGCTCGAGAGCGCCTACGACGGCGTGTTCACGCCGCCGCGCGAGATCCTCGTGCCCGAGCTGCCCGACGGGGCGGCGGCGCTCGAGGAGTGGCTGACACTGCGCCGCGCCGCGGGCGACGGGTCGGGCCGGCGGACGGCGCTGACCGGCAGGGTGACGCTGCGTGTGCCGCAGCGCGGCGACAAGGCGAAGCTGGCCGCCACCGCGGCCCTCAACGCCAAGGGCGCGCTCGCCCTCTACAAGACGCGGCGCTCCGCCGACTTCACCGCGCGCTCGCAGGCCCTCGGCGACATCCAGGAAGCACTGGGCATGGCCGTGGCGCCGCTGCGCATCGAGTGCTACGACGTCTCCCACCTCTCGGGCACCAACGTCGTCGCCTCGATGGTTGTCTTCGAGGACGCGCTCCCTCGCAAGGACCGGTACCGCCGCTTCAGCATCCCCGGCACCACCGATGACACGGATTCCCTCTACCAGGTCCTCACCCGCCGACTCTCCTACCTCAAAGACCCCGAGGGCATGGCGAAGGGCCAGAAGTTCGCCTACCCGCCTCAGCTCCTCCTCGTCGACGGCGGCCAGCCGCAGGTCGCTGCGGCGCGGCGCGCGCTCGAGGAATCCGGGGTCGAGGGCATCCAGCTCGCCGGCATCGCCAAGCGCCTCGAAGAGCTCTGGCTGCCCGACTCAGACTTCCCGGTCATCCTGCCGCGCAACTCGGATGCGCTCTTCCTCATCCAACGCGTGCGCGACGAGGCGCACCGGTTCGCAGTCGCGTTCCAGCGCCAGAAGCGGCGCCGCGACATCGGCAGCGTCCTCGCCGAGGTGCCGGGCCTCGGGCCTGCCCGGGTCAAGGAACTGCTCACCCGCTTCGGATCGGTGAAGCGCCTGAAAGAGGCATCCGTCGACGAGATCGCCGCTACTCGGGGCATCGGCGCGACGACCGCGCAGACTGTGTTCGACCGGCTCCATGACGACGCCGAGAGCGGCGAGGCCGCGGACGCTCCCTCCCAGAACTCGGAGGCGGCCCGCTAATCTGGGCCTGTGGCCGACGACACCCCAGGGCGGCAGGAGCTTCTCATCATCTCCGGCATGTCCGGGGCGGGCCGTTCCACGGTCGCGAACGCGCTCGAGGACATCGACTGGTACGTCGTCGACAACCTCCCGCCGCTCATGCTCAAGCCGCTGCTCGACCTCGCCGCGCGCGCCGGCCTCGGCGCCCCGCGCGTCGCCGCGGTCGTCGACGTGCGCGGCCGCGACCTGTTCTTCGAACTGCTCGACCTGCTGCCGCAGCTCCGCGAGAATTTCGACCTCCACCTCGTCTTCCTCGACGCCGACGACGACACGCTGGTGCGCCGCTTCGAGTCGGTGCGCCGCCCGCACCCCCTGCAGGGCAATGGCACGCTCGTCGACGCCATCCAGACCGAGCGCTCGCGCCTCCACCACCTCCGCGAGCGGGCCGACATCATCATCGACACCTCCTCCTGGAATGTCCATGAACTCGCCTCGAACATCGCCGAGCGCTTCGCCGAGGCGAGCCGCCCCGGCGTGCAGGTCACGGTCGAGAGCTTCGGCTTCAAGTACGGCATTCCGGCCGACGCCGACCTCGTCGCCGACGTGCGCTTCCTGCCCAACCCCTACTGGATCCCGGAACTGCGCGCGTTCGACGGCACCGACGAGGCCGTCCACGACTACGTGTTCGCCCAGCCGGGGGCGGCCGAGTTCGTCGCTGCCTACCTGCAGGCGGTGTCCATCGTGCTCCGCGGCTACCAGACCGAGAACAAGCGCAACGCTCTGATCGCGATAGGCTGCACGGGCGGCAAGCACCGCTCCGTCGCCATCGTCGAAGAGCTTGCGAAGCGCATCGCTACGCTTCCCGGTGTGGCCGTCAACGTCAAACATCGAGATCTCGGCCGCGAGTGACCCGGCCGGATTGATTGGATTCCCGAGTGCCTCTGACTGCGGACGTCAAGACCGAGCTCCTCGGGCTCGATGCGGGCAAAACCGCCACGCGCGCAGCTGAGTTGGCGACGATCCTCCGGCTGGCCGGCGGCCTGCACATCATCTCCGGCCGCGTCGCGGTCGAGGCCGAGCTCGACGCGCCCGAGCTCGCCGAGCACGTCCGCAAGGCCCTCTACGAGGTCTACGGGGTGCGCAGCGAGCAGAGTGTCATCCAGGCCTCCGGCATGCGGCGCACCGCGCAGTACCTCGTGCGCGTCATCGACGGCGGCGAGACGCTGGCGCGTCAGACGGGATTGCTCGACGCCAGGCGCCGGCCCATCCGCGGTCTGCCCAACCGCCTCACCACCGGGTCGAAGGCGGAACTCGCCGCCGTGTGGCGCGGGGCCTTCCTCGCCACCGGCTCGCTCACCGAACCCGGCCGCTCGGCCTCGCTCGAGATCACCGCGCCCACCAACGAGGCCGCGATGGCCCTGGTCGGTGCGGCCGGCCGCCTCGGCGTCACGGCGAAGGCCCGCGAGGTGCGCGGGGTGCACCGCGTCGTGGTGCGCGACGGCGAGTCCATCAGCCAGGTCCTGTCGCTCATCGGCGCGCACGACACGGTGACGAGTTGGGAGGAGCTGCGCCAGCGCCGCGAAACCCGCGCGACGGCGAACCGCCTCGTCAACTTCGATGACGCCAACCTGCGCCGCAGCGCGCAGGCGGCCGTCGCGGCATGCGCGCGCGTCGAGCGCGCGCTCGAGATCCTCGGCCCGGGCCTGCCCAAGCACCTCGCCTATGCGGGGGAGCTGCGGCTGCGCTTCCGGGATGCCTCCCTCGACGAACTCGGCCACCATGCCGAGCCGCCCATGACGAAGGACGCCGTCGCCGGACGCATCCGCCGCCTGCTCGCGATGGCCGACAAGAAGGCGATCGATCTCGGCATTCCCGGCACCGACGCGAACCTCCCCGACGACCTCGACTGAACTCATTGCCGCGCCGTACCCGCCGCCACGTCGCCTTTGCCGGGGAGCAAAGCAGGTTTCGGTGGTTTCACCGGGCGCAGTCCTCACTAGGCTGGAAACCGACCCAAAGAAGGAGTGAACCAATGGCCGACTACACGCTTCCGGACCTGCCCTACGACTACTCGGCTCTCGAGCCGCACATCTCGGGCAAGATCATGCAGATCCACCACGACAAGCACCATGCCGCCTACGTCACCGGTGCGAACGCCGCCCTCACCGCCCTCGCCGAGGCCCGCGACTCGGGCAGCCTCGCCAACGTCAACAAGCTCGAGAAGGACCTCGCCTTCAACCTCGGCGGCCACGTCAACCACTCGATCTTCTGGAACAACCTCTCACCGGACGGCGGCGACAAGCCTGTCGGCGAGCTCGCCGCGGCGGTCGACGAGTTCTTCGGCTCGTTCGACAAGTTCGTCGCCCACTTCACCGCGGTCGCTCTCGGCGTCCAGGGCTCCGGCTGGGCGGTACTGAGCTACGAGCCGGTCGGCCAGAAGCTGCTCCTCCAGCAACTCTTCGACCAGCAGGGCAACACCGCGCAGGGCACCATTCCGCTCTTCCAGCTCGACGTCTGGGAGCACGCTTACTACCTCGACTACCTCAATGTCCGCGCCGACTACGTCAAGGCGATCTGGAACATCGTGAACTGGGCCGATGTGGCGAAGCGCTTCGAAGCGGCTCGCTCGTCGAGCGGCCTGCTGCTTCCGTGACACCCTGGGTGCCCTTGCCGATCGGCGGGGGCACCCGCTCTGTCTGCACCGCCACAAACCCCCGAAATCCCGCCGCAAGGCGCCTACCTCAGGAGCATCATCCGTGTCCGTCAAGATCGGCATCAACGGGTTCGGCCGCATCGGCCGCAACTACTTCCGCGCGGCGCTCGCCAAGGGCAGCGAACTCGAGATTGTCGCGGTGAACGACCTCACCGATCCGAAGACCCTCGCCCACCTGCTCAAGTACGACTCCATCGACGGCCGCATCGACGCCGAGGTGTCCGTCGAGGGCGACAGCATCGTCGTCAACGGCAAGCCCATCACGGTGCTCGCCGAGCGGGACCCCGCGAACCTGCCCTGGGGCGACCTCGGCGTCGAGATCGTCATCGAGTCGACCGGATTCTTCACGGATGCCCTCAAGGCCAAGGCGCACATCGACGCCGGCGCCAAGAAGGTGCTCATCTCGGCTCCGGCGAGCAATGAGGACGGCACGTTCGTCCTCGGCGTCAACGAGGGCACCTACGACCCGGCGAACCACCACATCATCTCGAACGCGTCGTGCACGACGAACTCGCTGGCTCCGCTGGCCAAGGTCTTCAACGACGCCTTCGGCATCGAGCGCGGCCTCATGACGACGATCCACGCGTACACCGCCGACCAGCGCCTGCAGGACGCGCCGCACGACGACCTGCGCCGCGCTCGCGCCGCCGCGCTCAGCATCATCCCGACGTCGACCGGCGCCGCCAAGGCAATCGGTCTCGTGCTCCCCGAGCTCAAAGGCAAGCTCGACGGCTACTCGCTGCGCGTGCCCGTTCCGACCGGCTCCATCACCGACCTCACGGTGCAGGCCTCGCGCGTCGTCACGATCGACGAGATCAACGACGCCTACAAGGCCGCCGCAGACGGCCCTCTCAAGGGCATCCTCAAGTACAACGAGGACCCGATCGTCTCGCGCGACATCGTCCACGACCCGCACTCGTCGATCTACGACGCGCCTCTGACCAAGGTCATCGGCGACCAGGTGAAGCTCTACGCCTGGTACGACAACGAGTGGGGCTACTCCAACCGCCTCGTCGACCTCGCCGAGTACGTCGCCGCGCGCCTCTAAGGGCCGTCCCGTGACGCTGCGCACCCTCGAATCGCTGGGGAGTCTGGCGGGCAGGCGGGTCATCGTCCGCTGCGACCTCAACGTTCCGTTGAACGGCTCCGAGATCACCGACGACGGCCGCGTGCGCGCCTCGATCCCGACGCTCAAGGCATTGCTGTCGCAGGGCGCCGGGGTGGTCGTCATCAGCCACCTCGGCCGCCCCGACGGCGCCCCTGACCCGGAATACTCCCTGGCACCGGTCGCGGTCCGTCTCGCCGAGCTGCTCGGCCAGGAGGTGCCCTTCGCGACCGACACCGTCGGAGCGTCCGCGGCCGCGGTCGTGGCGGCGGTGGGTGACGGCGATGTGGCCCTGCTCGAGAACCTCCGCTTCAACCCGGGGGAGACGAGCAAGGATTCCGCGGAGCGCGAGGCGTTCGCAGCGCAGCTCGCGCAGTTCGGCGACGTGTTCGTCAGCGACGGCTTCGGCGTCGTGCACCGCAAGCAGGCCTCGGTGTACGAGCTCGCGATGGCGCTGCCGAGCGCCGCAGGCCTGCTCATCGCCGAGGAGCTCAGCGTGCTCGATCGCCTCACCGAGAAGCCCGAGCGCCCCTACACGGTCGTGCTCGGCGGCTCCAAGGTCAGCGACAAGCTCGGCGTCATCGGGCACCTGCTGCCGCGGGTGGACTCGCTGCTCATCGGCGGCGGCATGGTCTACACCTTCTTCGCCGCCCTCGGCCACCCGGTCGGCTCGAGCCTCCTCGAGGCCGACCAGATCGAGACCGTGACGGGCTACCTCGCCAAGGCCGAGGAGCTGGGCGTCGAGATCGTCCTGCCGACCGACATCGTCGTCGCCGCCGCCTTCGCCGCGGATGCCGCGCACGAGGTCCGCGCCGCCGACGATATCGAGGGCTCGCCATGGGGCGCCACGGGGCTCGGCCTCGATATCGGGCCTGCCACCGCGGCGAAGTACGCCGCGGTCGTGGAATCCAGCACGACCGTGTTCTGGAACGGCCCGATGGGCGTGTTCGAGTTCCCGGCGTTCGCGGCCGGCACGAAAGCCGTCGCCGCAGCGCTGACGAAGGTCGCGGGCCTCGGCGTCGTGGGCGGCGGCGACTCGGCCGCGGCGGTGCGCGCACTCGGCTTCCACGATGACCAGTTCGGTCACATCTCCACCGGCGGCGGGGCGAGCCTCGAGTTCCTCGAGGGCAAGGAGCTGCCGGGGCTCACCGTGCTGGGGTGGAACGCATGACGCGCACGCCCTTCATCGCCGGCAACTGGAAGATGAACCTCGACCACCTCCAGGCGATCGCGCTCGTGCAGAAGCTGGCGTGGACCCTCGCGGACGCCAGGCACGACTTCGCCGCCGTCGAGGTCGCGGTGTTCCCGCCGTTCACCGATCTGCGCAGCGTGCAGACGCTCGTGCAGGCCGACAAGCTGCCGATCAGGTACGGCGCGCAGGATGTCTCGGTGCACGCCTCGGGCGCGTACACGGGTGAGGTCGCGGGCGCGTTCCTCGCGAGGCTCGACTGCGCGTACGTCATCGTCGGGCACTCCGAGCGCCGTCAGTACCACGCCGAGACCGACGAGATCGTCGGTGCCAAGGCGCGGGCGGCGAAGGAGAACGGCATCGTGCCGGTGATCTGCGTCGGCGAGACGCTGGAACAGCGCGAGGCCGGCGAGGCGACCGCGATCCCGACCGCACAGCTGCGCACCGCGCTCGCATCGCTCGCTCCCGGTGATGACTTCGTCATCGCCTACGAACCGGTGTGGGCGATCGGCACAGGACTCGCCGCCACCGCCGACGACGCCCAGGCGATGTCGGCCGCGCTGCGCGCCACGATCGCCGACGCGTTGGGCGAGGAGACGGCCGAGAACACGCGCATCCTCTACGGCGGCAGCGTGAAGACCGAGAACGCGGCCGGCTACCTGAAGATGCCCGATGTCGACGGTGCCCTCGTCGGCGGCGCGAGCCTCGATGTCGACTCCTTCGCGGGCATCGTCCGCTTCCAGAAGCACGTCACGTTCTGAGACTCGACGATTACTGAGCCGTATTCACGCGCTCTATACTGGACGACGACCGCTCTTCCCCCAGTGCGGCCGGTGATGAAAGGCGATTAGTGCAAATCCTCTCCGTCGTGCTCGAGGTCATCCTCGGCATCACGAGCCTGTTGCTCACGCTGCTGATCCTGCTCCACAAGGGGCACGGTGGCGGCCTGTCGGACATGTTCGGCGGCGGGGTCACCTCAGGCCTGGGCGCGTCGGGTGTTGCGGAGCGGAACCTCAACCGCATCACCGTCATCCTCGGTCTCATCTGGTTCGTGTGCATCGTCGTACTCGGCCTCATCACCAAGTTCTCGGCGTAGCAACGGCGCACGCCGCGTTTCATTTCGGAGGCAAGTGATGGTTTCTGGCGGCAGCGCTATCCGCGGTTCGCGCGTCGGCGCGGGTCCGATGGGCGAGCAGGATCACGGCTACCACGCCGAGCGCATCGCGGTGTCGTACTGGGACGCCCTCGGCAACGAGACGGTTCGCTACTTCGCCGCGAACCTCCCCGACGACGAGATCCCCGACCTCATCGACTGCCCGGCATCCGGGTTGCCCGCTGGCCGCGACCGCGAGAACCCGCCCGCCCTCACCAAGGCCGAGCCGTACAAGACCCATCTCGCCTACGTGAAGGAGCGCCGCACGCCCGAGGAGGCCGAGCAGCTCCTCGACGAGGCGATCCAGGCGCTCAGGGCGCGCCGCGGCACCCTCGACCCCGCCCAATAGGTCACCGCCGGTCGTGCGGCGCCACAGGAGCCGCAGCGAAGCCCGCGAGCCCATGCCCCCGCGCAAGGCCGCTAGTAGGAGTCGGCCATGAGGCTCTCCGGAACCTCCGCCGCGGCATCCTGGTCGACGAAGAACACGGTGCGCTTGCGGCCCTTGGCGCCCGCGGCGGGAACTTCGAGATAGCTGGCGCCGGCCAGTGCCAACCCCAGCGCCGATGCCTTATCGGGCCCGGCGAGCACGAGCCAGATGCGCTCGGATGAGTTGAGGACCGGCCGCGTCAGCGAGATGCGCTCGGGCGGCGGCTTGGGGGCGTGGCGGACCGGGATGACGGCGGCATCGGTGACGCGGATGCCGGCCGCGTCCGGGAAGAGCGAGGCGATGTGCCCATCGGGGCCGACGCCGAGGAAGGTGATGTCGAAGTCAGGCCACGGCTGAGCCGGAGTGCCGAACCCGGCGAGCTCCTCCGCGTACGCCTCGGCCGCCTCGTCGAGCGACAAGCCGGCGTCGGAGGCGGCCATCGGGTGTACGTTCGCCTCGGGCACGGGGATGCGCCCGAGCAGAGCCTGACGCGCCTGCAGCTCGTTGCGCTCGGGGTCGGCGACGGGCACGAAGCGCTCATCGCCCCACCAGAAGTGCACCTTCGACCAGTCGATGGTGCCGACGGCAGGGGAATCCGCGATGGCCGCGAGTGTGCCGATCCCGACGGTGCCACCCGTGAGGACGATGTGCGCGCGGCCGAGGTCGGCGATGACATCGGAGACCTTCGTGAGGAAGCGGGCGGCGACAGAGGTCATGAGAGCCTGCTTGTCGGGGTGCACGACCACCCGTCGCTCGACAGCCATGATCTCTATCCCTCCAGCAGGCGCAGCCCGGCGGTGATGACCTCGCCGTAGATCTCGTCGGGGTCGAGGCGGCGCAGCTCCTCGGCGAGGCAGTCGCGCAGACTCCGGCGCGGCAGCGCGAGCGTGTGGGTCGGCTGGCTCGGCTGCTCGAGGGTCGCGACGTCGCGCGCATCGCGCCGCAGGCTGATGTCGCCCGACGGGCGCGACATCGTGACGCCGTGGATGCCGGTCACCTCTGTGCTGGAGTGGTGCGAGGCCGGCACCTGCAGCTTGAGGCCGAGCCAGGCGGCGAGCAGCAGCGTCGAGGGGGAGTCCGACGAGCCGGACACCTCGATGGCCGCGACCGGCTCGAACGGCGGCTGATCGAGGATGGCGGCGAGCTGAGTGCGCCATAGCGTGACGCGGGTCCAGGCGAAGTCCGTGTCGCCGGGCCGGTACGCCGTGGCGGCGTGCTTGAGCGCCTCGAGCGGGTCGGCCTGGGTGGCGGCGTCCGTGATGCGCCGAGTCGCGATGCGGCCGAGCGGCGACTTCGAGGGCACCTCGGGAGCGAGGCCCGGCCACCAGGCGACGACCGGGGCGTCCGGCAGCAAGAGGCCCGTGACGAGGCTCTCCTCGTCGAGGGCGGCGTGGCCGAAGGCGCGCAGCACGACGACCTCGCTCGCGCCGGCGTCGCCGCCGACCCGGATCTGGCCGTCGACCTTGCCGAGGTGCTTCTTCGCGGAGGGGTCGCCGGGGCGCGGCTTCGAGACGACGATGATGCGCATCGGGTGCTCGCGGGAGGCGTCGTTGGCCGCCTCGATGGCCTCCTCCTCGTTGCCGATGTGCGTCGAGATGACGAGGGTGAGGACGCGGCCGAGGGTGACGACGCCGCCCTCCTCGCGGAGCTTGACGAGCTCCTTGGCGACGTCGCTCGTCGTCGTATCGGGCATGTCGACGATCATGGGCGCCTCCAGTGGCGGCCGTCGCGGGCCATCATGGCTTCGGCCGAGGCCGGGCCCCAGGTGCCGGGCCGGTATTGCTCGGGCCTGCCGGTCTGGGCCGCCCAGAACTGCTCGATAGGGTCGAGGATCTTCCAGGAGAGTTCGACCTCCTCGTGGCGGGGAAAGAGCGGCGGGTCGCCGAGGAGCACATCGAGGATGAGCCGCTCGTACGCCTCCGGGCTCGCCTCGGTGAAGGAGTGCCCATAGCCGAAGTCCATCGTCACATCACGCACGCTCATGCCGGCGCCGGGCACCTTCGAGCCGAACCTGATCGTGACGCCCTCATCGGGCTGCACCCTGATGACGAGCGCGTTCTGACCGAGTGCCGAAGTCTGTGATGCCGCGAAGAGCTGCTGCGGCGCGCGCTTGAACACCACGGCGATCTCGGTGACCCGGCGGCCGAGGCGCTTGCCGGTGCGGAGGTAGAACGGCACGCCGGCCCACCGACGGGTCCCGATGAGGAGCTTGATCGCGGCGAAGGTCTCGGTCGTCGACACGGGGCTCATGCCCTCCTCTTCGAGGAATCCGAGGACCTTCTCGCCGCCCTGCCAGCCGCCGGCGTACTGGCCGCGCGCCGTCGAGGCGGCGAGATCGGCCGGCAGCCGGACGGCGGCGAGCACCTTCTCCTTCTCGGCGCGAAGGTCCGCGGCGTCGAAGGAGATGGGCTCCTCCATCGCGGTGAGGGCGAGGAGCTGCAGCAGGTGGTTCTGGATGACGTCGCGCGCGGCCCCGATGCCGTCGTAGTAGCCCGCGCGGCCGGCGACGCCGATGTCCTCGGCCATCGTGATCTGCACGTGGTCGACGTAGTTGGCGTTCCAGATCGGCTCGTAGAGCTCATTGGCGAAGCGCAGCGCGAGGATGTTCTGCACCGTCTCCTTGCCGAGGTAGTGGTCGATGCGGAACACCGAATCGGGCGGGAATACGGACTCGACGACCGCGTTGAGTTCGCGCGCGCTCTGCAGGTCGTGGCCGAAGGGCTTCTCGATGACGACGCGGCGCCACTGACCGTCCTTCTGCTGCGCAAGCCCCGACTTCTTGAGCTGCTGCGTCACCTGCGGGAAGGCTCCCGGCGGGATCGACAGGTAGAAGGCGTGGTTGCCGCCCGTGCCGCGCGTCGTGTCGAGCTCCTCGATCGTCGCCTTGAGCTTCGAGAACGCCGCCGCGTCGTCGAAGGTGCCCGGGACGAAGCGGATGCCCTGCGCGAGCTGCTGCCACACCTCGTCGCGGAACGGAGTGCGCGCGTGCTCCTTGACCGCGTCATGGACGACCTGGCCGAAGTCCTCGTCGGCCCAATCGCGCCGGGCGAAGCCGACGAGGGCGAAGCCCGGCGGCAGCAGTCCGCGGTTCGCGAGGTCGTAGACGGCCGGCATGAGCTTCTTGCGCGACAGGTCCCCGGTGACGCCGAAGATGACGAGGCCGGACGGGCCCGCGATGCGGTTGAGGCGCTGATCAGCCGGGTCGCGGAGCGGGTTGAAGTCCTCGCTGATCTCGACGGGCATGCTGTTCCTAGGAGTCGACCGCGCCGAAGAGCGTGACGACGTCATCCTCGGGGTGGGTGAGAGTGAGCGTCAGCACCGGGCGGCCGTGCTCGCCGAGCACACCGGCGTCGCCGGCGGCTTGAGCTGCGATGAGCCTGCCGAAGGTGAACGGACGGTCGGGCACCTCGAGGTCCTCCGATTCGCGGGAGGTGATCTGGAGGAACACACCGATCTCGGGGCCGCCCTTGTGGAACTGGCCCGTCGAGTGGAGAAAGCGCGGGCCCCAGCCGAAGGTCACCGGGCGTCTCGCCCGCGCCGCGACGAGGTCGCGGATCCCGGCGAGTTGCGGAAGAGCGAGGCGGTCGACGTAGGCATGGATGGCGACGTAGCCGTTCTCGGTCAGCTGTTCCAGCAGGGCGGCGATGGCCTCGCCGAGCGTGGCGGCGGAACCGAGGAATCCGCCGACCTCACGCACCTCGATGCCGCTCGCCGTGAACGCGGGCGCTGTCGGGGCCGGGGTCGAGTCGAGCAGCGCGAGCGCCGCGACTTTCGCCGCCTCGACGTCGGGCTGGTCGAAGGGATTGATGCCGAGCAGGCGGCCGGCGACGGCGGCCGCGAACTCCCAGACCACCAGTTGCGCCCCGAGGCTGCCGGAGACGAGGACTTCGCCCTCGTGGCGGCCGGCGCGGAAGAGGTGGTGGGTGGCCGCGTCCTCGACGAGGCGGATGATCTGAAGGTCGGCGGGCCGGAACTCGAGCTCGGGCGCGACCGGGCTGAGGACGACCGGGAGCAGCCCGGTGCCGAGCTTGCCGGTGGACTCGGCGATGAGCTGCTCGGCCCAGTCGCCGAAGCCGACGAGGTAGCTGCCGTCGGAGACGATGCCGAGCTTGTCCTTGAGCGGCTCGGTGCCGGCGATGGCCGCCCCGAGGATGAGGCCAGGGTTGCTCTCGGAGTCGACCGCAAGCTCCATGAGCTCGGCTTCCGCCTCGGTGAGCAGCTCGTCGAGGTCCACACCGGCGAGGCCGGCCGGCACGAGGCCGAAGGCGGTGAGCGCCGAATAGCGGCCTCCGACCGTCGGGTCGGCGTTGAACACGGTGTAGCCGGCCGCGCGGGCGCTCTGATCGAGCGGCGAGCCGGGGTCGGTGACGACGACGATGCGCTCGGCGGGGTCGATGCCGGCATCCCGGAACGCCTTCTCGTAGGTGCGGCGGTGGCTGTCCGTCTCGACCGTGGAGCCGGACTTCGACGACACCACGAGCACCGTCGATGCGAGGCGGTCGTTGAGGGCGGCGAGCACCTGGCCGGGGTCCGTGGTGTCGAGGATGGTGAGCTCGACGCCTGCCGTGCCGGTGATGACCTCGGGCGCGAGGGAGGAGCCGCCCATGCCGCCGAGGACGAAATGGTCTACGCCCGCGGCGAGGAACTGCTCGCGCAGCGCGGTGATCGGCGCGATGAGCGGGCGCGAGACGGTGACCGCGTTGATCCAGCCGAGGCGGATGCTGGCCTCATGCTCGGCATCCGGCCCCCACAGCGTCGGGTCCTGGGCGAAGATCCGCGAGGCGACGAAGTCGGCGACGAGCGCCGGAAGGTGTTTCTCGACAGCGGTCTCGGCCTCGCCGCTGACGTGGATCTCGAAGCTCACTTCACGGCCTCGAGAGCCGAGTCAAGCGCGGTCTGCACGGTGTCGGTGAGTTCGTTCCACGAGACGAGGAACTTCTCGACGCCCTCGGCCTCGAGCAGGTTCGTGACGTCCTCGTAGGAGATTCCCTCGAGGGCGAGAGCGTCGAGCACCGATGCGGCGTCCGCGTAGGAGCCGGTGATGGTGTCGCCGCGCACCACGCCGTGGTCGAAGAGGGCGTCCAGGGTCTTCTCCGGCATGGTGTTGACGACGCCGGCGGCGACGAGCTCGACGACGTAGAGGGTGTCGGGCAGCGACGGATCCTTGACGCCCGTCGACGCCCAGAGCGGGCGCTGCGCATTGCCGCCGGCCGCGATGAGTCCCTTGGCGCGCTCGGTGGCGAACTCCTGCTCGAAGACCTGGTAGGCGAGCTGCGCGTTGGCGACGCCCGCCTTGCTCTTCAGCGCGAGCGCCTCGGGGGTGCCGATGGCGCCGAGGCGCTTGTCGATCTCGGTGTCGACGCGCGAGACGAAGAACGAGGCGACCGACTGGATGGTCGAGATGTCGATGCCGGCCGCCTTGGCGATCTCAAGGCCGGTGAGGTAGGCGTTGATGACCTCGCGGTAGCGCGCCAGCGAGAAGATCAAGGTCACGTTGACGCTGATGCCGGCGCCGATGACCTGCGCAATCGCGTCGAGCCCTTCCTTCGTCGCCGGGATCTTGATGAGGGCGTTCGGCTTGCCGACCTTGGCCCAGAGCTCCTTCGCCTGGGCTATGGTGCCCTCGGCGTCGCGGGCGAGACCGGGCTCCACCTCGATGGAGACGCGCCCGTCGAGGCCGCCCGTCGCCTCGAAGACGGGCGCGAAGAGGTCGGCGGCGTCCGCGACGTCCCGCGTGGTGATCTCGAAGATCGCTTCGGCCGCGGTCCTGCCGGCCTTCGCCAGTTCGGTGACCTGGTCCTGGTAGCCGTCGCCCTTGGCGAGAGCGGCAGCGAAGATCGTGGGGTTCGTGGTGACGCCGGTGACGTTCTTCTCGGCGATGAACGCCGTGAGCGAGCCCGACGCGATGCGCGAGCGCGACAGGTCGTCGAGCCAGATGCTCACGCCGGCGGCGGCGAGCTCAGCGGTGGGGGTGGTCATTTCCTAGCTCCTTCAAACGGATGCAGTGGATGCCGCGGATGCCGCGGATGCGAGGGACGCCTTGGCGGCCGCGATGACGGCCGCGGTCGTGATGCCGAACTTCTCGTACAGCGTCTGGTAGTCGGCGGAGGCGCCGTAGTGCTCGATGGACACCGAGCGACCGGCGTCGCCGACCCACCTCGCCCAGCTCAGCGCGATGCCCGCCTCGACCGAGACGCGCGCCTTCACCGAGGACGGCAGCACCGACTCGCGGTAGTCCTCGCCCTGCTCGGCGAACCACTCCTGGCTGGGCACCGAGACGACCCGCGCGCCGATGCCGTCCGCGGCGAGAACCGAGCGGGCCTCGATGGCGAACTGCACCTCGGAGCCGGTTCCGATGAGGATGACATCGACGGTTCCCGTGGGGGACTCGGCGAGCACGTACGCGCCCTTGGCGGTGTTCTTCGCGCTGGCGAAGACCTCGCCGGCGGCCTCCCCGTCGCCGCGGGCGAACACGGGCACGTTCTGGCGGGTCAGCGCGATGCCCGCCGGGGCGTGCCTGCGCTTGACGATCTCGAGCCACGCGTACGCGGTCTCGTTGGCGTCGGCGGGACGCACCACGTCGAGACCGGGGATGGCGCGCAGCGCGGCGAGGTGCTCGACGGGCTGATGCGTCGGGCCGTCCTCGCCGAGGGCGACGGAGTCGTGCGTCCACACGAAGATCGACGGGATCCGCATGAGGGCGGCGAGGCGCACGGCGGGGCGCATGTAGTCGGCGAACTGCAGGAAGGTGCCGCCGAAGGCGCGCGTCTTGCCGTGCAGCACGATGCCGTTGAGGATGGCGGCCATCGCGTGCTCGCGGATGCCGAAATGCAGCACTCGGCCGTACGGCGAACCCTGACCCCAGTCGTGCGTCGTCACGCTCGAGGGCAGGAACGAGCGCCCGCCCTCGATGGTGGTGAGGTTGGATTCCGCCAGGTCGGCGCTGCCGCCCCAGAACTCGGGCAGCACGCCGGCGATGGCGTTGATGACCTTGCCGGAGGCGGCGCGGGTCGAGATCTCGGTGCCGCTCTCGAAGACCGGCAGCGCCGCCTCGAGCCCGTCGGGCAGCACGCCCGCCTCGAGGCGGTCGAAGAGGGCCTTGCGCTCGGGGTTCGCTGTGGCCCAGGCCTCGAAGCCGACCTGCCACTCGGCGCGGGCGGCTTTGCCGCGCTCGAGGGCCTTGCGGGTGTGCGCGATGACCGCGGGCTCGACGTCGAACGACTTCTCCGGGTCGAAGCCGAGCACGTTCTTGAGGCCGGCGAGCTCTTCCGCGCCGAGCTTGGAGCCGTGGATCTTGCCGGAGTTCTGCTTGGTCGGGCTCGGCCAGCCGATGATCGTGCGCAGGATGACGAGCGACGGCTTGTCGGCGACCGCCTGTGCCGCCTCGATCGCGGCGAAGAGCTCGGGCAGGTCTTCGTGATACCTGCCGCCCTTCTTCCAGTCGACGACCTGCACGTGCCAGCCGTACGCCTCGTAGCGGGCCTTGACGTCTTCGGAGAGGGCGACGTTGGTGTCGTCCTCGATGGAGATCTGGTTCGAGTCGTAGATGGCGATGAGGTTGCCGAGCTGCTGCCGGCCGGCGAGTGATCCGGCCTCGGAGGAGACGCCCTCCTCGATGTCGCCGTCGCCGGCGATGACGTAGACGAAGTGGTCGAACGGGCTCGTGCCGGGCGCGGCATCCGGGTCGAACAGGCCGCGCTCGTAGCGCTGCGCGTAGGCGAAGCCGACCGCCGAAGCGAGGCCCTGGCCGAGCGGGCCGGTGGTGATCTCGACGCCCTTGGTGTGGCCGTACTCGGGGTGGCCGGGCGTGAGCGAGCCCCAGGTGCGCAGCGCCTCGAGGTCGCTGAGCTCCAGGCCGTAGCCGCCGAAGTAAAGCTGGATGTACTGCGTCAGCGACGAGTGGCCGGCCGAGAGGATGAAGCGGTCGCGCCCGATCCAGGCGTCGTCCGACGGATCACGGCGCATGACCTTCTGCCACAGCAGATAGGCGGCGGGCGCGAGGCTCATCGCCGTGCCGGGGTGGCCGTTTCCGACCTTCTCCACGGCATCCGCCGCGAGCACGCGCGCGGTGTCTACGGCCTTGCTGTCAATGGACTCCCAGACGAGTTCTGCCACAGTTTTCAAGCCTAGCCAGAGGGATACTCCCGGACGGCATATTTCGGTTGCCACCTAACGACAGGAGGGTGAACCCGCAGGCTGGGCCGGTACACTCGCCGTCGTGGGTACGACGCTGCAGACCGAGGCCGCCCTGGCCGAACCTCGGCACATCGGCCTCGGGCGCACGATCCTCGCCTACGTCGAACTGACCAAGCCGCGCGTCATGGAGCTCCTGCTCGTGACGACCATCCCGGTGATGATCCTCGCCCAGGGCGGATTCCCGAACATCTGGCTCATCCTCGCGACCGTGTTCGGCGGCGCGATGTCCGCGGGCAGCGCCGCCGCCTACAACATGTACATCGACCGCGACATCGACGCGCGGATGCATCGCACCGAGAACCGCCCGATCGTCACCGGCGAGGTGAGCCCCCGCGGTGCGCTCGTCTTCGCGACGATCCTCGGGGTGGTCTCGACGGTGTGGTTCGCCGTCACCACGAACCTGCTCACCGCGGGGCTCTCGGTCGCCGCCATCCTCTTCTACGTCTTCGTCTACACGATCTGGCTCAAGCGCCGCACCAGCCAGAACATCATCTGGGGCGGCATCGCCGGCTGCTTCCCGGTCCTCATCGGCTGGGCGGCCGTCACGAACTCGCTCTCCTGGGCGCCGGTCATCCTCTTCGCCGTCGTGTTCCTCTGGACGCCGCCGCACTACTGGCCGCTCTCGATGAAGTACCAGGACGACTACCGCCGCGTCGGCGTGCCCATGCTCGGCGCGGTGCGAGGGCAGGCGGTCGTCGGACTGCAGGTCATCCTCTACGCGTGGGCGACGGTGGTGTGCTCGCTGCTGCTCGTCCCGGTCGCGCACATGGGCATCGTGTACACGGTGGCGGCGGCGTCGTCGGGTGCCTGGTTCATCTACGAGACGCACCGGCTGTACCACCTGGCGATCAAGGGGCAGGACGTCTCGCCGATGCGGGTCTTCCAGGGCTCGATCACCTACCTGACGATCCTGTTCCTCGCGGTCGCCGTCGACCCGCTGCTGCCGTTCTGACCATGGCACCAGCGACGGCGGCGGCGCGCACGGCGCCGGAGCGGGCGCGCCGGGCAGGGACCGGCGCGCAATGAGCTTTGTGACACCGCTCGGCTGGGCGGCCGACCGGTGGGCGCTGGGGCCGCGCAGCCTGCGCTGGGCCTCGACCGCGGCCCTCGTCGTGAGTCTCGTCATCATCCTCAGCGGGGGAGTGGTGCGGGTGACCTCGTCGGGTCTGGGATGCCCGACCTGGCCGGCGTGCGACGCCACCCAGGTCATCGCGCCGATCTCCGCCAACGTCCATCAGGTAATAGAGCAGGCGAACCGCCTGCTCACCGGTCTCATCGTCATCGTCGTAGCGTGGGTCATCGTTGCCGCGCGCCTGCAGCGGCCGCGCGACCGCCGCGTGACGCGCCTGGCGTGGAGCCAGTTCTGGCTCGTCGTCGCCAACGCGGTCGTCGGCGGCATCAGCGTGCTCGCGCTGCTCAACCCGTGGGTGGTCGCCGCGCACTTCATCATGGCGATCGCGTTGCTCACCACGACGACGCTGACCTGGCACGTCGTGCACGCCGACCCTCAGCGCGTCATCGTCACCACGCCACTCTCGAAGCGCCTCGCCTGGGTGCTCATGGCGCTGACCTTCGTGCTGGTCTGCGTCGGCACGATGGTGTCGGGCTCCGGCCCGCACTCGGGCGACTCCAGTGACGTCGCGCGCATCCCCTTCGACTGGGCGGCGATCACCGCGATCCACGGCTCACTCGGCGGGGCGACCATCGTCGTGGCCGCGGTGCTGTGGCTCACGCTGCGCGGGGCGGATGCCCGCACCCCGCGCCTGCGCGTCTCTGTGTTCTTCGTCGTCTGCGTGCTGCAGGCGGTGCTCGGCCTCGTGCAGGCCCTCACCCACCTGCCCGAGACCGAGGTCGCCTTCCACTTGCTCGGGGCGGGCCTGGTCTGGGCCGGCGCGCTGCGGGTCCTCTTGGACACGAACGGCCTCGGACTTCGGCGCAGCGCCGTTACCGCGCCGGCATCGAGCAGCGTCGCCGCTTAGGCCGTATCCCGTGCGCCGCCGACTGTCGCGGCCTCACGGTTCCGAGAGCCGGTAGAGGACGTGGCGTCGAAGCGGATTCCCCGGGGCGACCGCCGGATGATCGAAGTCATCCTCGTCGTCACGGCGTGGATGGGAAGGCGCTGCCGGGCTTTGTCGAGTGCACACGGCCGCTCGGTGACTGCCAGGTGAGCGTGCCGTCGGGGTGTTGTTCGACATGCCAGCGGGTTTGGTGCTTGAGGGCGTGGTGGCCGCGGCAGAGGTGGGCGAGGTTGTGTGCGGCGGTCGCGCCGCCGTATTGCCAGTCGACGGTGTGGTCGATGTCGCAGCCCTTCGCGAGATGACCGCAGCCGGGGAAGCGGCAGGTCTGATCGCGCAGGCGCAGCCAGAGCCGCAGCTCGGGCGTCAGGCGATAGCGGGTGCGGCTCAGGTCGAGCGCTGCCCCGCTATGAGGGTCGACGAGCAGGCGGTGCAGGCTCGGCGCGTTGGCCGTGAGCTGGCGAGCGGTGGCGGGGTCGATGGGCACGACCCCGTCGAGCATCGCCGGCGGGCTTTGACCGCCGGCGCCGCCGCCGCCGGCGTCGAGCAGCGTCTGCACTGGCACTGTCACGACGACGGTGGGGCGGATGCCGGCGAACCGGCCGAGGTCGCGGCCCTCGCCGACGCGCCGCTCGAAGGCGTCCTGCGCCGAGAGGCCGCCCCGGTCCGCCACCCGGATGTGATCGCCGGCGATGAAGTCGACCAGGAGGTCGGCTCGCCGCTGCGCGAGGGTGCGCGGATCGTCGATGCCTTCTTCGCCGTCCACACGCTGAAGCGCGCGGGCGACGTCAGTGAGGCGGTGGTAGACCGCATGCGCCTCGACCGAGGGAAGCAGAGTGTGCAGCCAGGACATGCCGTCGGTGACATCCTCGAGGATGACGTGACGCTGCTCGGCAGCGGCCTGATGGCGCTCGACGGCAGGCGCCCGGAGGAACCGCTCGAGAAGAGCAGCCAGGCGCGAGCGGAGCCGGGACGGCGCCGCCGCAGCCGCAATCCGAAGCCCGGCAGCCTCGAACGCGGCAACCCGCTCGCCGAGATCGGTGCCGTCGCGCTGAGCGCACTCGGCGATGAGCGTCGCGGCCCGCCAGGTGATCGCACCGGATTCCACCGCGTCGAGCGTCGCGGTCAGCACTGTCGTCAAAGACTCGGCCGTCGCCAACTCGCGCTCGGCGACATGCTCCGACGTGCGAAGCGCCAGCGCGAGCTCGGCCCGGGTCGAGCGGTGCACGAACTCGGCCGAGCGCGACGTGGGCGTACCCGAGACAATCTCCAGCCTTTCGGCCGCAACGACCACCGCGGTGATCTCCCGTGCGCGCCGTGCCAGGAGCGCGTCGATCTCCCGCTGCGTCGCAGCGACACGCTCGAGCGCCGCCGCGAAAACGGCATCAGCGGAATCGAGCGCGGCACCCACCGCGGACGCCGCCTCACCAGCCGCATCGACCTCTCGGAACCTCGGGAACATGCGTCAAGTCAACAGGTGGCCACTGACATTCCATGCTCGAAAACCGCCCCTGGCTGGCCAAAGCCTCAACCGCAGGTTGAAGCGAATTCCGATTCGGGGACCCCGACCCCGCTTCCCCGACGCATCGACCCGCGACGCACCTCGTCCGGCTCGGTCCTGCCATGACGCGAGACCGGGCTGTCGCGGCGGTTCAGAGCACCTTCGAGAGGAAGTCCCGGGTGCGGGCGTTCTCCGCGCCCTCGACGGTGAGCCGCCGCGACAACCCGGTCTCGACGACTCGCCCGTTCTCCATGAAGACGAAGCGGTCGCTGACCTCACGGGCGAACCCGATCTCGTGCGTGACGACGAGCATCGTGATGCCCGTCACGGCAAGGTGTTTGATGGCGTCGAGCACCTCGCTGACGAGCTCGGGGTCGAGCGCGCTGGTCGGCTCGTCGAAGAGCATGAGCTTGGGGTGCATGGCGAGCGAGCGCGCGATGGCGACGCGCTGCTGCTGGCCGCCGGAGAGCTGCGCCGGGTAGGCATCGGCCTTGTGGTCGAGCCCGACCTGCTTGAGCAGCTCGTGGGCCTCCTCGATCACCTCGCGCTTGGGTCGCCGCAGCACGCCGACCGGGGCCTCGACCACGTTCTGCAGCACCGTCATATGGGCGAAGAGGTTGAAACTCTGGAAGACCATGCCGATCTCCTGCCGCTGCCGGGCTTCGGCTCTGCCGGAGAGCTCACGCATCACGCCGTTGCTCTCGCGCCACCCCAGCTCTTCGCCGTCGAGGACGATGCGGCCCCCGTCGATGCGCTCGAGCATGTTGACACACCGCAGCAGCGTCGACTTGCCGGCACCGGAGGGGCCGAGCAGCACGACGGTCTCGCCCTTGTCGACGGTGAGGTTCACGTCATCGAGCACCGTCGTTCCATTGAACCGCTTGCCGACCTCGGTGATCTCGAGAAACGCGCTCATGCCGATGCCCCCTGCCGCGTGCGCGACGGAGCGTTCCGCAGCTTGCGCTCGACGACGTACTGGCCCGCCGAGAGCACGGAGACCACGATCATGTACCAGAGTGTCGCCACGATGAGGAGCGGCACGACGCGGAAGTTCGACGAGTAGATCTGCTGCACCGAGTACATGAGGTCAGGCACCGCGATGAAGGCGACGAGCGAGGTCGATTTGAGCAGGTTGATCGCGTCGTTGGCGATCGGTGGCAAGGCCACCCGGAATGCCTGCGGGAAGACGACGCGCATCATCGTCCGCGCCCGAGTCATGCCGAGGGCGTATGCCGCCTCGCGCTGCCCGAGCGGCACGGAGAGGATCGAGGCGCGCAGCACCTCCGAGGTGTAGGCGGCCTGCTGCAGCGAGAAGGTGACGATGGCGGCCGCGAGCGGATCGATGAGCTTCTGGGTGGGGATGGAGAAGAACGTGGGACCGCCGAACGGAATGCCGAGTGAGACATGCGGCCACAGCAGCGACAGGTTGAAGGTCAGTACGAGCAGCACGAGCAGGGGCACCGAGCGGAAGAACCACACATAGACCCAGGAGAGCGCGTTGAGCACCCTGCTCTCGGCGAGGCGCATCGTGGCGAGCAGTCCCCCCACGACGACCGCGACGACGATGGAGATCGCGGTGATCAGCACGGTGCGGCCGAGGCCAGCCAGCACGTCGTAGTCGAGGAAGTACTTCCACACCGTGGTCCAGTCCAGGGCCTGGTTGAACGCCAGGCCCTGGACGAACCACAGCAGTGCGAGCAGGAGGACGACGGCGATCACGCCGCGCCAGACGTGCCGGGTAGGAATGTGGCGCGCCGTTGCGGGGTCGAGGATCGCGTGCTCTGTCATTGCTCTCTTACTCAGGGTGTCGCGATGGCTGCTACTGCCCGACGCTGTTGGGGTCGGGGTTGACCGTCGCCGAGGTGATCGCGTCCGATTCCACGCCGTAGGTCTTGAGGATCGTGGCGTAGCCGCCGTCGGCGATGAGGGCATTGATTCCGTCGGCGATGGCCTGCGCCATCCCGTTGCCCTTCTTGATGGCGATGCCGATGAGCACGTACTGATACTTCGGCCCGCCGATCTGGAACTGTCCGGCCGCCTGGCTTGAAATGTACGCCAGGTTGGTGACGGTCGCCGTCGTGGCGTCGGTCTGCTTGCTCGTCACGGCGAGTGTCGCAGCGCCCTGATCGGCGAAGGTCTGCACGGTGATGGCCGACTTGCCTTCTGAGGTGCACGTCGCGGACTGCTTCTTCAACACCGGGATGGCGCTGTCCGCTGCCACGACGGAGATCTTGAGGCCGCAGAGTGCGTCCATCGTCGTGCCGAGCGGGCTCGATCCGGCCAGCGACATGAACTCGTAGTGGTCGGCCAGGAAGGGCACCTGGTCGTAGGTGGCCTCTCGGTCGGCGGTCACGTCAGCACCGAAGACGCCGAAGTACTGACCGGTGTCGATGCCGAGCATGGCGTTCTCGAAGGAGTCCTGCTTGAGGGTGACCGTCTTGCCCCACGGGCCGCCGAGGGCGACGGCGAGGTCGGTGCTGATGCCCTTGATCTTGCCGTCTTCGAGCCACGCGTACGGGGGGTAACCCGTCACGGCCGGGGCCACGAGGTCGGCGCCGGCGAAGGCCGGGGGCAGGGTGACCGCCGCCGTGCTCGACGTCGAAGGCGCGCCGCTCGGCGTGCTGGACGAGCTCGAGCAGGCGGTGAGGGCGGTCGCGGCGGCCGCGACCAGGCTGATGCCGGCGATGAGGCGCGCACGAGTGCTTTGTATCATTCGATTCTCCCAATGGTGAGGGTCTTGAGACCGATGGTCCTGGTCTCCTGGCAGGCAGCGGCGAACTCGGCGAGGCCGCTGGTGATGCTTGCCCAGATGGTGCAGGGCGAGAAGCCGAGAGGGCCGAAGACTCGGCCACCCCGACCGTAGAAGATCCCGAGCTCCCAGAGCTCGAAGTCGAGGCCGCCCATGAGTTCCTTGGGCTGGAAGAACCAGATGAGATCACCGGGGGCAGGAATCACCTGCTGGTTCTCGGCGGGCAGTGCAGCGGGATCGAAGGTCTGCGCCTGAGGGGGCAGCCCGAACATGATCTCGGGTCCCGCGTACATGGCGTGCATGACCGACTCGGTGACCGGCTCCTTCAGGGCCTCCCAGATCGCAGTCGCGGTCCGGGGTGCCTCATCGACGAGCAGGGTCGCCTCCGCTCGCGGCCCTCCCTCGAATTCGAGGTAGATGCGCTTCGGGGACGTGCTCACACGTACTCCTTTCTCTGTTGTGGTGCTGTTGTCCGGCCAGCCGCGTACGCGGAGGCCGCGGTGAGGAAGTCGGCCAGGAGGCGGTCCGAATGCGCGCGCCCCGAGACACCGGGGAGCTTCTCGGGATGCCACTGCACTGCACGGAGAAACCAGTTCGATTCCGGCGCCTCGAACGCCTCCAGCACGCCATCGGGGGCGATGGCAGCGATGGCGAGCCCGGGGCCGAGCCGATCGACGGCCTGGTGATGGATGGAGTTGACGATGCCGTTCTCGGGCAGTGCGGCGGCGAGCCAGCCCGCAGTCGCCGTCACGGAGTGACGCACTTCGAGTTGCGCGGCACCCTCGGCGTGCGGGTGTTCAGGCGTCTCCGGCAGTTCGGCGATGAGCGTGCCCGCGAAGAACATGTTGATGATCTGCAGGCCGCGGCAGATTCCGAAGACGGGGATGCCGCGGCTGCGCGCGCCGGCGAGGAGTGCGAACTCGGTGGCATCGCGCGCCGCGTCTGCGGGGGCAGGGTCGCCGAGGTCCTGACCACCGGTAAGGAGCACGCCATCGACGCCATCCAGCACCGCGCCCACGCTGTCGACGGGCAGATTGGGGAGGATGACGGGTATGCCGCCCGCGCGCCCCAGCGCGTCGGCATACTCGCCGCCGAGGGTGTAAAGATCGGTGTCGGAGCCGAGGTAGGTGGTCACTCGACGCCGCCAGCTCGAGACCGCGATGATGGGCGCTGTCATGAGTCCAGCTCGATCCAGGTGCTCTTGACGTCGACGTATTTGTCGACGGCGCGCGCGCCCTTGTCGCGGCCGAAACCGCTCGCGCCAACGCCGCCGAACGGCATCGACATGTCGCCCTCCTCCCAGCAGTTCACCCAGACGGTGCCGGCGCGCAGCCGGCGGGCGAGCTGATGGACTGCGGAGAGGTCACGGCCCCACACCCCTGCACCGAGGCCGAACGGCGTGCCGTTGGCGACCGCGACGGCCTCGTCGACGGAATCGACCGCGATGACGGAAAGCACCGGGCCGAAGACCTCCTGCTGGGCGATCTCCATGTCGGGGCGCACGCCCGTGAGCACGATGGGAGCGAGGTAGCTGCCTCGGCCCGTGCCGATGTCGAACCGCTCGCCGGTGCCGGCGGCGATGGCGGCGCCATCGGCGACCGCCCGCTCGACGAAGCCGAGGATCTTGGCGAGCTGCGCCTCGCTGACGACGGCGCCGAGTGCGGCGTCACCCGAAAGCGGGTCGGCCGGACGCATGTCATCCGCCTGGGCTATGGCCGCCGCGACGGCCGCGTCGTGCGCCTCACCGAGGACGACCATGCGCGAGGAGGCGCTGCACATCTGGCCCTGGTTGTAGAAGGAGCCCCAGGCGGTCGTGCGACCGGCCTTATCGAGATCCGCGTCGGGCAGTACGACCGAGGCGGACTTGCCGCCGAGTTCGGGCCAGACGCGCTTGCCATTCGACTCGGCGGCGTAGGCGAGGAACCTGCGCCCGACCCCGACCGAGCCGGTGAACGCCACGACATCGACCCCGGGATGGCGTCCGATAGCCTCGCCGACGATGTCGCCGCGGCCCGGCACGATGTTGAGAACCCCGGCGGGGATGCCCGCCTCGAGGGCGAGCTCGCCGAGCACAAGCGCCGACATGCTCGTCTGCTCGGCCGGCTTGAGCACGACGCTGTTGCCCGCGGCGAGCGCCGGGCCGAGCTTCCAGCCCGTCATGGTCAAGGGGAAGTTCCACGGCACGACGGCGCCGACGACACCGGCGGGCTCGCGGGTGACGAGAGCGAGGGCGCCGGGAGTACCGACGTGCGCCTCGTCGCCGAGCTTGTCGGCGAGCTGGCCGTACCAGCGGAGAGTCTGCGCGATGGCGCGCAACTCGACGGCGAGCGCGTCCTGGGCGGGCTTGCCCATCTCGAGCGAGATGCGAAGGGCGAGCTCGCGGGCACGGCTCTCCACGGCGTCGCCGAAGCGCACGAGCGCGCGGCCGCGCTCGGTCGCGGCACGGCGCGACCAGCGGCCGTCGTCGAAGGCGGCGCGGGCCGATGAGACCGCGGCGTCGACGTCGAGCGCGGAGCCCACGGCGACCTCGGCGAGCGCGGCGCCGTCGCGAGGACTGACGACACTGAAGCCCTCATCGGAGCGCGAGGGCTGCAGCTTGCCGTCGACGAACACGCCCGAGCGCCAGGCGAGCTCGGCGGCGGCAAGCTCCCATTCACTCGCGGTTGCGACGGCGTTCAACTGCATGCTCGGCAGCGTACGTGCCAATCGGCCACATAAACAATTTGAATTGATGCTTTTGGCCACCAATGGAACAAGAAATTTACAACTCGGCCATATCCGTCACGAGCATGGGGCCCCGTCGCACAGGGCTGAGTACCACCGCCGTCTGGGTGGTTTCGACCCCGAGGGCGGCCACATCCTCGGTGAGGAATCTGTACAGCGCGCCCTCATCGGCGACCACACAATCGACGAGCATCTGCGCCGCACCGGTGCACGAGGCGCAGAACCGCACGGCAGGATGCCTGGCGAGCGCCGTCCCGACCTGCTCGATGCGGTCGGGACGGACCTGCAGCCAGTTCAGCGCCTCCACCCGGAGACCATGCAGCGCGGGCGCGATCTCGGTGCGCACATGAAGGGCCCCCTGCTCGAAGAGCGCGTCGATGCGCCGCTTGGCAGTCGGGGGGCTCACGCCGATGCGGTCCGCGACGTCACTCGCGGAGGCGCGACCATCAGCAGCGAGATCGGCGACGATCTGCTCTTCTTCGGGCGAGAGCGTGATCGGTTCGCGCGGGCGGGTGCGCGCCGGCTGCCGCCCGCGTAGCTGGGCCAGCACTTCCTCATCGAGCGGCACGACCGTCCAATCATAGCCGGAGCGGAAGAACTTGAGCACCGAGCCGACCTTGACGCTCGTCAGCCCTCCGATAGCGGGCAGGTCCTCAAGAACGAGACGGGCACTGTCTTCCTGCGTACGCGGCATGAGCTGGCAGATGGCATCAGAGCCGCTCTCGATGACCGAGACGCTCGAGGCGTCGCCGCGCTCGGCGATCACGCGGGCGACATCCATCGCTTTGCCTGGCAGGGTGCCGATCTGGATGACGAGTGGCCGCGCTGTGCCGACGATCGTCGTGTCCAGGTAGGTCGACACGCGTACGGCGCCGTCGTCGAGCAGGTGCTGCCCACGCCGGGTGATGGTGCGCACGGGCACGTCAAGGACCTTGGCGATAAGACCCCAGGTTGCCCGACCGTTGGCCTGGAGAGCCACGGCAATGCGCAGATCGAGTTCGTCGAACTCGGAGGCTGATGGCACGCCTTTACGCTAGCGGCCACGTTGAGATATGACCGCGCGCAGTGAACGATCTCATCCCCTAAGCAGCCGATGCGCGCGCAGCGACGGTAGACTGGGCTGTCATGCGGCACCGCGATATCGCCTCCGCTGCGCTCGACTCGTGAGGGCAGGCCACACACCGCAGGCGAGCCGGTCTGATAACCGGTACGGCGGCCAGAAACGAGGAAGCAATGTCTGACGTTCTCATCGACCGTCCCGAGCTCGAAGGCCTCGGCCAGTACGAGTTCGGCTGGTCGGATTCCGACGTGGCAGGCGCCACCGCGCGCCGCGGCCTGAGCGACGACGTCGTCAAGGGCATCTCCGGCATCAAGAACGAACCCGAGTGGATGCTGAAGAACCGCCTCAAGGCGCTCTCCATCTTCGAGAAGAAACCGATGCCCACCTGGGGCGCCGACATCTCCGGCATCGACTTCGACAACATCAAGTACTTCGTGCGCTCGACCGAGAAGCAGGCGCAGAGCTGGGAAGACCTCCCCGAGGACATCCGCAACACCTATGAGAAGCTCGGCATCCCCGAGGCCGAGCGCCAGCGCCTCGTCGCCGGTGTGGCCGCGCAGTACGAATCCGAGGTCGTCTACCACCAGATCCGCGAGGACCTCGAGGCGCAGGGCGTCATCTTCATGGACACCGACACGGCGCTCAAGCAGCACCCCGAATTCTTCGAGGAGTACTTCGGCACCGTCATCCCCGCCGGCGACAACAAGTTCGCCGCGCTCAACACCGCGGTGTGGTCGGGCGGTTCCTTCGTCTACGTGCCCAAGGGCGTCCGCGTCGAGATCCCGCTGCAGGCCTACTTCCGCATCAACACCGAGAACATGGGCCAGTTCGAGCGCACGCTCATCATCGCCGACGAGGGCTCGTACGTGCACTACATCGAGGGCTGCACGGCCCCGATCTACAAGAGCGACTCGCTGCACTCGGCCGTCGTCGAGATCATCGTGAAGAAGAACGCCCGCGTGCGCTACACGACGATCCAGAACTGGTCCAACAACGTCTACAACCTCGTCACCAAGCGGGCCATCGCCCACGAGGGGGCGACGATGGAGTGGATCGACGGCAACATCGGCTCCAAGGTGACGATGAAGTACCCGTCCATCTACCTCGTCGGCGAGAGGGCCAAGGGCGAGACGCTGTCGGTGGCCTTCGCCGGCCCCGGCCAGCACCAGGACGCCGGAGCCAAGATGATCCACATGGCGCCGTACACGCAGTCGTCGATCGTCTCCAAGTCGATCGCCCGCGGCGGCGGGCGCGCCGGCTACCGCGGCGAGGTGCGGGTCGACGCCAACGCCCACCACTCGTCCAACAACGTGCGCTGCGACGCCCTACTCGTCGACACCATCTCGCGCTCCGACACCTACCCGTCGATCGACATCCGGGTCGACGACGTGCAGCTCGGTCACGAGGCGACCGTGTCGCGCGTCAGCGAGGAGCAGCTGTTCTACCTCATGAGCCGCGGCCTGCCCGAGTCCGAGGCGATGGCGATGATCGTGCGCGGCTTCATCGAGCCGATCGCGCGCGAGCTGCCCATGGAGTACGCCCTCGAACTCAACAAGCTCATCGAGATGGGCATGGAAGGATCGGTCGGCTAGCCGATGACCGTGATCGAGACCGAACCCTCCTTCATCCCCGTCCAGACTCGTTCCGAGCGACCCAAATCCACCATCCGGGACGACTTCGCTGCGCTGACGGGCCGCGAAGCCGCGTTCAAGTACACGCCGGTCGCCGAGCTGTCCGCGCTGTCGGACGGCCCGCTCGACGGCGCTCCGCTGCCCATCCGGGTCAGCGGCGATGCGGTCGGCTTCGCGGCATCCCTCATCGAGCGCACCGACGAGCGCATCGGGGGAGCGGGCCTGCCGGAAGACCGCCTCTCCGCCGCCGCCTGGCAGGCTTTCGACAAGGCGCAGCTTCTCTCCATCACCGGCGAGGACGCGCAGACCGTCACGGTGGTGCGCGACAGCGCCGGCGCCGCGCCCCGCGCCGCGCACACCGTGATCGAGGTCGCCCCCAACGCGCGCGCCACCCTCGTCATCGAGAACTCCGGCGACGCCCAGCTCACCGAGAACGTCGAGGTCCTCGTCGGCGACGGCGCGCACCTCACCCTCGTCACGGTGCAGCAGTGGGCGGATTCCGCGAGGCACGTGGCATCCCACTTCGTCAGGGCCGGCCGCGACGCCACCATCACGCACATCGTCGTCACCCTCGGCGGCGCGCTGGTGCGCCTCAACCCGTCGGCGCACCTCGTCGGCGACGGATCGAGCGCCCAGCTGCTCGGCGCGTACTTCGCCGACGCCGGGCAGCACCTCGAGCACCAGGTCTACGTCTTCCACGAGGGCCCGCACACGACGAGCCGCGTGACCTACAAGGGTGCGCTGCAGGGCAAAGACGCGCACACCGTCTGGATCGGCGACGTGCTCATCGGCCCGAAGGCCGTCGGCACCGACTCGTACGAGCAGAACCGCAATCTCGTGCTCACCGAGGGGGCCCGCGCCGACTCCGTACCGAACCTCGAGATCGAAACGGGCGACATCATCGGCGCCGGCCACGCCAGCGCGACGGGCCGCTTCGACGACGAGCAGCTCTTCTACCTGGAGTCGCGCGGCATCCCCGAGGAGGAGGCGCGCCGTCTCGTGGTACGCGGATTCCTCGCCGAGATCGTGCAGCAGATCGGCGTGCCCGAGCTCGAAGAGCGCCTGACATCGGCCATCGAAGCAGAACTCTCGGAAGCTTCGGTCGCATGACCCGGAACAAGGTCGCCGCTGTCGAGGAGATCGCGGTCAACGAGCCCAAGCGCGTCGTCGTCGACGGCGTCGCCATCGCCCTCGTCAAGGACTCGGCAGGCGACATCCACGCCATCGGCGACGCGTGCACGCACGGCGACATCTCGCTCGCCGACGGCTTCGTCGAAGGCGACTCGCTGGAGTGCTGGGCCCACGGTTCGCGCTTCTCGCTCCTCACCGGCAAGCCCCTCAACTTACCGGCCTTCGAGCCGGTTCCCGTCTTCGAGGTCGTTGTCGAGGATGGCGACATCCTCATCGACCCGTCCGTCAAGAAAGCGCTGTAGACCATGTCAGTCCTCGAGATCAGAGATCTTAAGACCACCGTCAAGACCGAGCAGGACGTCAAGGAGATCCTCCGCGGCGTCGACCTCACCGTGAAGTCGGGCGAGGTGCACGCCATCATGGGCCCCAACGGCTCGGGCAAGTCGACCCTCGCGTACACGATCGCCGGCCACCCCAAGTACACCGTCACCGGCGGCACCATCACCCTCGACGGCGAGAACGTCCTCGCGATGACCGCCGACCAGCGCGCCCGCGCGGGCCTCTTCCTCGCCATGCAGTACCCCGTCGAAATCCCCGGCGTGACGAACACCAACTTCCTGCGCACCGCCAAGACGGCGATCGACGGCACGGCGCCCTCGATCCGCACCTGGGGCAAGGACGTCACAGCGGCCATGGACCGGCTCCGCATGGACTCGTCCTTCGCCTCGCGCAACGTCAACGAAGGCTTCTCCGGCGGCGAGAAGAAGCGCAACGAGATCCTGCAGCTCGAGCTCCTCAGGCCGAAGTTCGCCGTCCTCGACGAGACGGATTCCGGCCTCGACGTCGATGCGCTGAAGATCGTGTCCGAGGGCGTCAACCGCGCGCACGAGGCCACCGGCCTCGGCATCCTGCTCATCACCCACTACACGCGCATCCTGCGCTACATCCACCCCGACTTTGTCCACGTCTTCGTCGCCGGCCGTGTCGCCGAGGAGGGCGGCCCCGAGCTCGCCGATCGCCTCGAGGACGAGGGCTACGACCGCTACGTCGCGGCCGCGAGCGCCAACTGAGACGTAGGCTGGAACCATGGCGAGTTCGTTGACGGCGGAGCGCTTCGATCAGGTGACCGAAGCGCTGAAAGACGTCGTCGACCCGGAGCTCGGCGTCAACATCGTCGACCTCGGTCTCATCTACGACCTGGCGTGGGATGACGACGCCGACGCCCTCGTCATCTCCATGACGCTCACCAGCGCGGGCTGCCCGCTCACCGACGACATCGAGGACCAGACGGCCAACGCCCTCGACGGCATCGCGGACCGGTTCCGCATGAACTGGGTGTGGATGCCGCCGTGGGGCCCCGAGCGCATCACCGACGACGGGCGCGACATGATGCGCGCGCTCGGCTTCGCCATGTGACCCAATCCGCTCACCGAACTGCCTGCGCGGCGGGCGGCCCCTGCCGCGTCCGCGAGAATTGACCCATGCTTGCCGTTTCCAACCTCGAGATCCGAGTCGGGGCGCGCACCCTCATGTCCGGCGTCGACTTCCGGGTGCAGCGCGGTGACAAGATCGGTCTCGTCGGGCGCAACGGCGCCGGCAAGACGACGCTGACGAAGGTGCTCGCCGGCGACCTGGCACCGACCGAGGGCACGGTCGAGCGAACCGGCGAGCTCGGCTACCTGCCGCAGGACCCGCGCGCCGCCGACCCGGCGGTGCTCGCCCGCACCCGCATCCTCGACGCCCGCGGGCTGGGCTCGCTGCTCGTCGGCATGAACGAGCAGACGCTCCTCATGGGCGATCCGGACGCGGATGTCGCGGCCAAAGCCATGCGCCGCTACGCGAACCTCGAAGAGCGCTTCCAGACCCTCGGCGGCTACTCCGCCGAGGCGGAGGCCGCCGCGATCGCCTCGAACCTCAGCCTGCCGGATCGCATCCTCGATCAGCCGCTCGGAACGCTCTCCGGTGGCCAGCGCCGGCGCATCGAGCTCGCCCGCATCCTCTTCTCGGATGCCGAGACGATGATCCTCGACGAGCCGACGAACCACCTCGACGCCGACTCCGTGGTCTGGCTGCGCGACTTCCTCAAGGGCTACCAGGGCGGTTTCATCGTCATCTCGCACGATGTCGCGCTCGTCGAGGAGGCGGTGAACAAGGTCTTCTACCTCGATGCGAACCGCCAGGTCATCGACATCTACAACATGGGGTGGAAGAGGTACCTGCAGCAGCGCGCTGCCGACGAGGAGCGGCGCAAGAAGGAGCGCGTCAACGTCGAGAAGAAGGCGACCGCGCTGCAGCTGCAGGCGGCCCGCTTCGGCGCGAAGGCGACAAAGGCCGCCGCCGCGCACCAGATGGTCGCCCGCGCCGAGCGGATGCTTTCGGGCCTCGAGGACGTCCGGCAGGCCGACCGGGTCGCGAAGCTGCGCTTCCCCGAGCCCGCGCCGGTGGGCAAGACCCCGCTCATGGGCTCGGATCTGTCGAAATCGTACGGTTCGCTCGAGATCTTCACGGCGGTCGACCTCGCCATCGACCGCGGCTCCAAGGTCGTCATCCTCGGCCTCAACGGCGCCGGCAAGACCACGCTGCTGCGCATCCTCGCCGGGGTGGACGCCCCTGATACCGGCGAGATCATCGCCGGCCACGGGCTCAAGATCGGCTACTACGCCCAGGAGCACGAGACGATCGACGTGGCGCGCTCGGTGCTCCAGAACATGGTGAGTGCGTCACCGCAGCTCACCGAGACCGAGGCCCGGCGCGTGCTCGGCTCGTTCCTCTTCACCGGCGACGACGTGCTGAAACCCGCCGGGGTCCTCTCCGGCGGCGAGAAGACGCGCCTGGCCCTCGCGATGCTCGTCGTCTCGGCGGCCAACCTGCTGCTGCTCGACGAGCCGACGAACAACCTCGACCCGGCATCCCGCGACGAGATCCTCGACGCGCTCGCGCACTACTCCGGTGCCGTCGTGCTCGTCTCGCACGACCACGGTGCCGTCGAAGCCTTGAACCCCGAACGCGTCCTCGTCATGCCCGAGGGCACCGAGGACATCTTCACGAGGGAGTACCTCGAGCTCGTGGAGCTCTCGTAGGAGACGGCGCGATTCGCTACGCGAATCGCTCGCACGTCCGAAGCCACGCCCGGGTCAGGTTCCCCGCCGACCTGTCGAAGAGTCGACGATGCTGTCTTCCACAGCGGCATCGGAGGCCGCATAGCGAATCCGCTGGCGAGCGGCGCGCGCCGCATCCTGCGCAACGATCTCGGGGTCGCCCTCGCGGCGCCTCCGATACTCGAGGCGGATCGCGTAGCCGAGACCGAAGAACCCGATGACGGCGAAGATCAGCCACTGGATCATGTACGACCAGTGCATGCCGGTGTCGGCATAGGGCGGATCGGCGACGACGGGCGTGAGATGCTCGGCCGAGGCCGACGGCCGGGGTGCCGGATCCTCGGAGACGAGCAGCCCGTATGCGCCCGTGTAGGCGCTCGAGACGCCGGCGCCCTGCAGGAGGCCCGCGAGCTGCGGCAGGTTGATCGTTCCGATGCTCCGGCCCTGAGCGGATTGCCCGGGCAGCGTCGGCTCGCTCTGACGCAGCCGCACCGTCACGGTGACGCTCCCGCCCGGAGCGGCGTCGACCGACGCGGGGAAGCCGCCGTGATTGGGCGAAGGCACCCAGCCGCGGTCGACGACGAAGACGCCGGAATCCGTCTGCAGCGGTACGAGCACCTCGAGTCCGGGGCCGTTGTCGGTCGCCCGGTTGCGGACGAAGTACTGCTCGGCGGCGAGGTACCTGCCGGTCACGGTGACCTGCTCCCACTCCGTCTGCGGGTTCCACGCGCCGAGCGACGGCACCGCGTCGGCGAGCGGGACCGGAGCCGCGGTCCAGTTGCGACCGACGAGGTCGTTCTCGGCCTGTGCCTCGCGGCCGCGGGCCTGCTGCCAGTTCGAGAGCAGCACGCAGGCGAAGGCGAACACGATCGCGCAGGCGATGTAGACGAGCCACCGCCGCTGGAAGACGAACCGCCACTCACCCCGGCGCGGAACACCGGGCGCGCCGCCGGGCAGGCTCACTTCTGGTCGTCCTCCGGTGCGGGGCCGGCCGCGTCGTCCGACGGGCCGTGCGGCAGCTCGCGCAGGTTCGCCGGGTGCAGCGGCTCGGTGCCGCCGCCGGAGCGCGCGGCGTTGCCGACGACCACGGCGAAGTACGGCAGGAACACCGCACCCACGGCGGGGATGAGAATCCACCACCCGCCCAAGCCGACCAGGGCCATCCCGAAGCACACGAACACGCAGAGCACACGGATGCCCATCATGATCGAGTACTCGATCATGCGCTTCTTGCGCTCCTCGTCGGGAGAGAGCGGCAGCGAGGTGATGCTCGCGCGCGACTGCTTCATGAGGCCTTCAGCCTAAGCCTGCGCACCCGCGAGTGGCCCCTCAACAGCGACCGTCCCGCGGACCGTCGCGCGGCGGGCCCACCGCCGAGAGGCGGGGTCGCTACGCTGTGACGCGTGCCTGAACCCATCCGCACCGTTCTCATCACCGGCGGCAACCGAGGCATCGGCTTCGCGATCGCCGCTGAGTTCGCCGCGCGCGGCCACCGCGTCGCCGTCACAGCCCGCTCGGGGGAGGGGCCGGAGGGAACGCTCACCGTCCGCGCCGACGTGACGGACTACGCGAGCATCGATGCCGCGTTCTCGCAAGTCGAGGAGAAACTCGGGCCCGTCGAGGTCGTCGTCGCCAACGCCGGCATCACCCGCGACCAGCTGCTGCTGCGCATGAGCGAGGAGGACTTCGACGTCGTCGTCGACACCAACCTCGGCGGCGCCTTCCGCGTACTCAAGCGCGCAGCGAAGGGATTCCTCAAGGCGCGCTTCGGCCGCGTCATCCTCATCTCTTCCGTCGTCGGCCTCTACGGCGGCCCGGGCCAGATCAACTACTCCGCCTCGAAGGCCGGCCTCGTCGGCATGGCCCGCTCGCTCACCCGCGAGCTCGGCGGCCGCGGCATCACCGCGAACGTCGTCGCACCGGGCTT
Source organism: Gryllotalpicola sp. (assembly GCF_027352875.1). NCBI lineage: Bacteria > Bacillati > Actinomycetota > Actinomycetes > Micrococcales > Microbacteriaceae > Gryllotalpicola > Gryllotalpicola sp. The sequence continues at coordinate 7,054 of NZ_DAIEII010000078.1, read as the reverse complement.
CATCGAGACCGACATGACCGCGGAACTGCCGGAGGATCAGAAGGCCGAGTACCGGAAGGCGATTCCCGCCGGCCGCTACGGCACGGCGGCCGAGGTTGCGAAGACCGTCGCCTGGCTCGCCTCGGACGACGCAGCGTACATCTCCGGCGCCGTCATCCCCGTCGATGGCGGCTTGGGGATGGGGCACTAGCCGCTGTGCTTATCGCCGCGCCGGTCCCTGCCCGGCGCGCGGATCGCTACGGCCGGGGAAGCGAGCACGTCACCCGCGCAATCCGAGCAGGGGCAGCACCTGGGAGAGGTCGCGGCGGTTGACGGCGACATCGGCGCGCTCGCGCACCACGGGCTTGGCGTTGAACGCGACCGAGAGCGCCGCCTCCTGCATCATCTGCAGGTCATTGGCGCCGTCGCCGACCGCGACGGTGCGCGAGAGCGGGATTCCGCTGCGCTCGGACCACTCGACGAGCGAGGCGGCCTTCGCCACAGCATCCACGATCGGCCCGTCGACCTCGCCGGTGAGGCGGCCATCGGCCACACCGAGGCGGTTGGCGCGCAGGAAGTCGAGGCCGAGCGCGGCGGCGATGGGATCCAGGATCTCGTGGAAGCCGCCGGAGACGACGCCGACGGCGCCGCCGGCGGCCTGCACGGCAGTCACCAGCTCGGACGCGCCCTTCGTCACCGTGACGCGCGCGCGCACCCGGACGAGCGCCGACTCGGGCAATCCGGCAAACGTGCCGACCCGCTCGCGCAGCGACTGGACGAAGTCGAGCTCGCCGTGCATCGCCCGCGCCGTGATCGAGGCCACGAGGGGCTCGGTGCCCGCCTCCGCCGCGATGAGCTCGATGACCTCGTCGTGCAGCAGTGTCGAATCAGCGTCCAGGACGACGAGAAAAGCGCTCATGGAACGACGCGAACTCCCTTTCCGACGACGGTGATGCCGGTCTCGGTCACGGTGAACCCGCGGGCCCGGTCGCGGGCCGGGTCGACCCCGATCTTCGCTCCCGCCTCGACGACGACATCCTTGTCGAGGATAGCGCGGCGCACCTCGGCCCCCGGTTCGACGACGACCCGGTCGAAGGCGACGGTATCGGCCACGTGCGCCGACTCGATGACCGTCCACGGGCCGAGGACGCTGCGCTCGACGTGGGCGCCCGAGATGACGGTGCCGAGCGAGAACAGCGAGTCGATCGCCTGGCTCAGCGAGCCCCGGGCGTCCCGCACGATCTTCGCCGGGGGCGAGTTGAGCTCCTGCGAGAAGATCGGCCACTCGCGGTTGTAGAGGTTGAAGATCGGCAGCGGCAGGATGAGGTCCCGATGCGCGTCGAAGAACGACTCGATCGTGCCGACATCGCGCCAGTAGTCGCGGTCGCGGTCAGTCGAGCCGGGAACGTCGTTGTCGCGGAAGTCGTACACGGCCGCCTCGCCCGCTGCGACGAACGCCGGAATGATGTCACCGCCCATGTCGTGGTTGGACTCGGGCCGCGCTCCATCGCGGAGGACCGCGTCGAGCAGCGCCTCCGCCGTGAACACGTAGTTGCCCATCGAGGCAAGCACCTCGCCCGGGTCGTCGGCGAGCCCGACCGGGTGGGACGGCTTCTCGAGAAAGGCGGCGATCCGCTCAGGATGCTCCACGTCAGGCTCGATGACGCCGAACTGGCCTGCCAGAGCGATGGGCTGGCGGATCGCTGCGACGGTGACGGATGCCCCCAGGGCGATATGCGCCTCGACCATCTGGGTGAAATCCATGCGGTACACGTGGTCGGCACCGACGACGACGATGTAGTCGGGCCGGGCGTCGTGGATGAGGTTGAGGTTCTGCAGGATGGCGTCCGCACTGCCGGAGAACCAGCGCTTCCCGAGCCGCTGCTGAGCGGGCACCGACGACACATACGATCCCAGCATCGCGTTGAGGCGCCAGGTCGTCGCGATGTGGCGATCCATCGAGTGCGACTTGTACTGGGTCAGCACGACGATCTGCCGCAGGTCGGAGTTGACGAGGTTCGAGAGTGCGAAGTCGATGAGACGGTACTGGCCTCCGAATGGCACGGCCGGCTTGGCCCGGTCGGCAGTGAGGGGCATCAGCCGCTTGCCTTCGCCGCCGGCGAGGACAATGCCGAAGATCCTTCTTCCGCCCGCCATAGCACCAACACTATGGCCGGGGGATGGCCTGTACTAGCGTTCGGAACGTGCGCGTCGATCTGTTAACCCGCGAGTATCCGCCGGAGGTCTACGGGGGCGCTGGCGTTCATGTCGCCGAGCTCGTCAAGGCCCTTCGGCCGAGCGTCGACGTCGTCGTCCACGCTTTCGGAATCGAGCGCCACGAACCCGGGGTCGAGTCGTATCCGGTGCCGCGCGAGTACGCGCACGCCAACCAGGCGGTGGCGACGCTCGGCATCGACGTACTCATGGCCAATGACTGCCAGAGCGCCGACGTCATCCATTCGCACACCTGGTACACGAACGGCGCCGGCCAGATCGGCAAGCTCATGTGGGATGCGCCGCACGTGCTCACCGCCCACTCGCTCGAGCCCTTGCGGCCATGGAAGGCGGAGCAGCTCGGCGGCGGCTACCGGGTCTCGTCGTGGCTCGAGCGCAACGCGTATGAGAGCGCCGACGCCATCATCGCCGTCTCCGAGGGGATGCGCCGCGACATCCTGCGCGCCTACCCGTTCGTCGATGCGACGAGAACCCATGTCATCTACAACGGCATCAACCTCGCCGAGTGGGGGCCGGCGTCGGATGACACGGTGCTGGCGTCGCTCGGCATCGACGCGTCGCGGCCAACCGTGATCTTCGTCGGCCGCATCACCAGGCAGAAGGGCCTGCCCTATCTGCTGCGCGCCGCGGCGGCTCTGCCTCCCGAAGTGCAGCTCGTGCTCTGCGCCGGCCAGCCGGACACCCCGGACATCCTTTCCGAGGTGTCGGGCCTCGTGGCGGAGCTCTCGTCCGCGCGCTCCGGCGTCGTCTGGATCGATCGCACGCTGTCCCGCCGCGAACTCACCATCGCGCTCACGGCGGCGACCGTCTTCGTATGCCCCTCTGTGTATGAACCTCTGGGCATCGTGAATCTCGAGGCGATGGCATGCGGCCTGCCCGTCGTCGGGACGGCGACCGGCGGCATCCCCGAGGTCGTCGTCGACGGCGTCACGGGTCGTCTGGTTCCGATCGAGCAGTTGCAGGATGGCACTGGGACGCCGATCGACCCCGACAGGTTCGTCGCCGACCTGGCTGCGACGCTGCGCGACGTGCTCGCCGACGTGGATGCCGCGCACCGCATGGGTCTCGCCGGCCGGGCCCGCGCCGGGGCGGACTTCTCGTGGTCAAGGATCGCCGACCAGACTCGCGCCGTCTACGAATCCGTCCGGTAAGACGGTCGGCCGGCGGCCCGCCGCGGCGGGCGAGGGCGACCTCGGCGACGACTAATCTTGACTGCATGTCGAACGTCGTCGTCAGCCTCGAATCGGTGTCGATCGTGCGCGACGGGGTGACGATCCTCGATGGCATCGACTGGCAGGTCACGAGTGACCAGCGCTGGGTGGTGCTCGGCCCCAACGGCGCCGGGAAGACGACGCTGCTCCAGCTCGCCGCTGCGCAGCTGCTGCCCACTTCGGGCACGGTGCGTCTGCTCGATGAGACCGTGGGCCAGACCGACCTCGCCGAGCTCAAGCCGCACATCGGCTTCGCATCATCGGCCCTCGCTCGCCGGCTGCCGGTGGGCGAGTCCGTGCTCAACGTGGTGCTCACAGCCGCCTACGGCTTCACCGGACGGTGGAAGGAGACCTACGAGGACATCGACATCCGCCGGGCACGCCGGGTCCTCGCCGAGTGGGGTCTGGCGGCGTTCGAGGAGCGCAAGTTCGGCGACCTCTCCGATGGCGAGCAGAAGCGCGCTCAGATCGCGCGCTCGGTCATGGCCGACCCCGAGCTGCTGCTGCTGGACGAGCCGGCCGCTTCGCTGGATCTCGGCGCACGGGAGGAGCTCGTGACGCTGCTGGGCGGGTACGCCGCCGAAGCCACGAGCCCCGCGATCATCATGGTCACCCACCACGTCGAGGAGATCCCGACCGGGTTCACCCATGTGCTGCTGCTCTCGGGCGGCCGGGTCACCGCGGCCGGGCCGATCGCGTCGGTGCTCACCTCTGAGGCGCTGTCCGGGGCGTTCGGGATTCCGGTGACGGTGTCGAGCGACCGCGGGCGCTATGCGGCCCGGTCCGCCGGCTGAGAGCGGCGGTCCGGGGATCGTTGCGCCGGGCCACGCCCCGGTGACAGCCGGATTGCTCTGCTAGACTCGGTCCTCGGCCCATCGGCCGACGATCTCCTCCCTTTGTCTGCAAGGAAAAGCCATGAAGTCTGACACCCACCCCGCGTACGGTCCGGTCGTCTTCCACGACCTCGCCTCGGGCGAGTCGTTCCTCACCCGTTCGACCATCACCTCCGGCGAGCGCACGGTGGTGTGGGAGGACGGCAACGAGTACCCCGTCGTCGACGTCGAGATCTCCAGCGCCTCGCACCCGTTCTACACGGGCAAGCAGCGCATCATGGACTCGGCCGGCCGCGTCGAGAAGTTCAACCAGCGCTTCAAGAACTTCGGCGCCGCCAAGAAGTAGTTCTTCCCCGCAGCGCACAGCGTGCGCGCGGTACGGTCTGCACCGTCGAAAGGGCTCCTTCGGGGGCCCTTTCTCGTTGCCCAGCGGACAAGAGGGAGTGAGCATGGTCCAGAAGCGGTACCCGACGCGCGGCGCCGCGACGCCGTTCGTCGTGTGGGGAATCGCCATGGGGGTGGTCGCCGGCTTCCTCGCTGTGCCGACCGCGTTCGCCGGCGAGATGAGCGGCGGTCCCGCCGACTGGGTGATCTTGGTGTCCGCGGTCGCCGCGCCGGGAACGATCCCGGGGATGCTCGCCGGGGGAGCAGCCGGCGCGCTCATCGGCGGCCTGGCACTCACCATGTTCCGCGCGACGCAGGAGACGCGGCCTCTCGGCCGCCGGGCCGCGGCGATCGGATTCGGCGCCGGGCTCATGACGGGCGTGCTCTTCGCCGCGGCCGACTTCGGCATCCTCGGCGGGATGTTCGACGTGCCCATCGACCACTGGCCGATCCACGTCCTCGAGGTTCTCGCGGCGCTCGGCGCCGGCTTCGGCTACACCTGGCTCACGCGGCACACCGTGCGTCGGGAATCCGCCACTACCGCAGCGGCCACGCCCCCGACGTGACGAAGGCGGTCTCGCCGCGGCTGCGGCGGTATTCCTGGTAGCTCGCCGCCTGGTCCGCGGACCAGGCGATCTGCCTGGCGTGCAGTTCCGCGGCCGAGAGATCGAGGTCTGCCCCATACTTCGCGGCGAGCGCCTGAGCGACGCGGCCGGCCGCGATGGCGTCGGCGCCGGCATCATGCGCATCGTCCAGCCGAACGCCATAGGTTGCCGCCGTGAACTCGAGCGTGCGCTTGCCCCTGCGGTACCGGTCGAGCGCCTTGTCGATGACGAGCGGATCGACGACGAGCGTCGGCTCGAGCGGCGGGATGCCGTAGCGAAGCGCCTCGCGATCGAGCACGGTGAAGTCGTACGCAGCGTTGTAGGCGACCACCGGTACCCCGCCCGCCAGGATGCCGCGCAACGCGGCGATGATCTGGGCCACGCCGGCCTGGGCGGCCATGCCCTCTTCCTGCACGCGCTCGGTCGTGTAACCGTGGACGGCCGCGGCCGCCTCGGGGATCTCGACCATCGGGTCGATGACCCAGTCATTGCGCGAGAGGACCTCACCCGCACCGCCGAGCTCGCCGACGAAGGCCGTGACGATGCGGGCGGTGCCGGTGTCGACCCCTGTCGTCTCGAGGTCGAACACGCCGAGTCGCTCAGCCCAGGAGGTCATGCCATGACTCTATTGGGCGGCTACGACACCGGCCCCGCTCGTGGAATTGGTCTGCCGCCTTTCGCCGGCCGGCGCTGTTGACCCATCGATCAACCGCCTGAGCCGACCGCGCGTTCACCGCACCGCGAGCCAGTAGAACGTCTGCGTGCCGAGGGTGAGCGTCAGGCGGCCGTCATCGGGCACCGCCGGGAACGCCGCCCCGCCGAACACGTCGACGAGCGGACGCCCCGCCCACTCGCCGAGCGACAGCGTCACCGCGAGCGGATTCTGCGCGAAGTTGAACACGCAGAGGATGGCATCCGTGGTCTCCACCGCCGGCGCAGCCGCCGGCGGACCGGCGGATTGCCGCACGAACGCGAGCACCGACGGCGACGAGGTCGGCACGACCGCCAGGCCGCCCAGCCCGAGCACCGGGTGCGCCTTGCGCACGTAGACGACATTGCGCACCCAGTGGAGCAGTGAGCGCGACTGGGCGAGCTGCGACTCGACGTTCACGTTGCGGTAGTCGAAGACGAGCGACTGCACCACCGGCAGGTGCAGCTTGCCCGGGTCGGCGGTGGAGAACCCGGCGTTGCGGTCCGGCGTCCACTGCATCGGCGTGCGCGAGGAATCCCGATCGTCGAGCCAGATGTTGTCGCCCATGCCGATCTCGTCGCCGTAGTACACGAACGGCGCCCCGGGCAGCGAGAAGAGCAGCGCGTGGGCGAGCTCGAGCTCGGCACGGGCGTTGTCGAGCAGCGGGGCGAGGCGGCGCCGGATGCCGACGTTGATGCGCATCCGATCGTCGTAGGCGTACCAGCCGTACATGGCCTGGCGCACTTCCTCGTTCACCATCTCGAGGCTGAGCTCGTCGTGGTTGCGCAGGAACACGCCCCAGCCGGCGCCCGGGGGCACATCGGTCGTCTCGGACAGCACGTCGACGAGGTCGTCGACCCGCTGCGAGCGCAGCGCGTAGAAGATGCGCGGCATGACGGGGAAGTCGAAGGCCATGTGGCATTCCGGCTCCTCCTCCGAGCCGAAGAAGGCAGCGACCTCGCGCGGCCACTGGTTCGCCTCGGCGAGCATGACGCGCCCCGGATAGTCGCGGTCGACCATGCGCCTCAACTGCCGCAGGAACTCGTGCGTCTGCGGCTCGCCCTCGCCGTTGCCCTCGTCGGACTCGTAGAGGTACGGGATGGCGTCCAGCCGGAA
>NZ_DAIEII010000066.1:0-51454 GCF_027352875.1 Gryllotalpicola sp. | reverse complement strand
CCTCCGCGAGCTGCTCGCGCACCCGCCGCAGCGCCGCCGCCCGCTCGAGCGCCGCACCGGCGAGCTCGCGGCGCGTCGCACGCCGCGCCTCGAACCAGGTTGCAGCCGCGGCGAGCGGGCCTGCGGCGGCGAACACGAGCGAAAGCGGAGAGCGCGTCATCGCCCAGAGCACCCCCGCCATGAGCAGCGGTGCGAGGAGAGCGGCGACGGAGAGACCGCGGCGACGCTGCGGGGCGGGGCGAGCAGGAAGCGGGATGCTGGTTCGGATCGGCATGCTCCAGGCGAGCATGCGCTCGCGCGCGCAACCCGTCGGCGGCCGGGGCGCCGAACCGGGTGCTAGGCCGGCGCAGCCTGTGGAGGACGAGCCGAGCCGACGAGCCCGACGACCTCGATCACGATGACGCTGACATTGTCGCGACCGCCGTTGCCGAGTGCGGCGTCCAGGAGGCGACGCGCCGCAGCGGCCGGGTCGGCGCCCTGGGAAAGAAAGTAGAGCAGCCCATGCGCGGTGAGCTCCTTGGTGAGCCCGTCCGAGCACACCAGGATGCGGTCGCCCGGTGTCACCGGCAGCAGGGCGAAGTCCGGCACCGGATCCTCGCTGTAGCCGACGGCGCGCGTGATGATGTTGGAGTGGGGATGCGTCTCGGCCTGCTCCGCGGTGATCTCGCCCGCCTCCACCATCTGCTGCACGAGCGAATGGTCGCGGGTGAGCTGCACGAGCCCGCCCTCCTGGGCGAGGTAAACGCGTGAGTCGCCGATGTTGAACACGAGCCAGTACGGCGCGCCGCCCTGCACGGTGAGCGCCACGCCGGTGATGGTCGTGCCGGTGCCCGGGTCCTCGTCCCCCACGCCCTCGCTCATGTCGGCGACGGCGAGGCGGAGCGCGGTGACGAGCTGCTCCGGCTCGACGAACCCGCCCTCCGCTGCGACGGCCGCCAGCCTCTTCACCACCGCCGAGGAGGCGAACCCGCCGGCCTTGTGGCCGCCCATTCCGTCGGCGACGGCGAAGATCGGCACCCGGGCCAGAACGCTGTCCTCGTTGGCGGCGCGGCGATGCCCCCTGTCGGAGGCGCCCAGCCACGCCAGGCGGAGCTTTGAGCCGTCCGGCAGCACGACGTCGTGACGTCTGCTGCTGCGGCCGATCTGCGTCATAGGCCCATCTAAGCGCCGACAACAGACATTCCGCGCCGTGCGACGCCGAATGCGGAGACGGGCAAAGCCTACCGATTCCGTTGAATTTTGAGCATCTAGATTCGGATTCGCTTGCAGAGGGCCATTCAGACTGACAGAATCGTTCTATGTCGACCCCGATTCGCGCGTCATCCGCCCGACCGCAGCCGCTCGACGACGTCTCCAAGGCCATCATCGAGCAGCTCCAGGAGGATGGCCGGCGCTCCTACGCCGACATCGGCAAGGCGGTGGGCCTCAGCGAGGCGGCCGTGCGGCAGCGAGTGCAGAAGCTCACCGAGTCCGGCGCGATGCAGATTGTCGCCGTCACCGACCCGATGCAGCTCGGCTTCTACCGCCAGGCCATGATCGGCCTGCGCTGCAGCGGCGACACCCGCGTCGTCGCCGATCAGCTCGCCGCCATTCCGGCGGTCGACTACGTCGTGCTCACCGCCGGCGATTTCGACATCCTCGCGGAAATCGTCTGCGAGGACGATGATCACCTGATCTCGCTGCTCAACTCCGAGATCCGGGCCATCCCGGGCGTCTCCTCCACCGAGACGTTCGTGTATCTGAAGCTGCACAAGCAGCTCTACAACTGGGGAACCCGCTGAGCGCGGGGGTTAAGGAAGCCATCATGACCGATGTCTCATCGGCGTACGCAGGTCTGGACATGAGCGACGCCTCGCTGCAGCAGAAGGCGAAAGACCACCTCTGGATGCACATGACCTCGCAGGCACCGGCCGAGGCGGGCCAGGTGCCCATCATCGTGCGCGGCAAGGGCCACACCATCTGGGACAACCACGGCAAGTCGTACATCGACGGCCTCGCAGGCCTCTTCACCGTCAACGCCGGCCACGGCCGCAAGCGCCTCGCCCAGGTGGCGGCGCGCCAGGCGGAGGAGCTCGCGTTCTTCCCGCTCTGGTCGTACGCGCACCCCGCGGCCATCGAGCTCGCCGACCGGCTGGCCGACTATGCACCGGGCGACCTCAACCGGGTCTTCTTCTCCACCGGCGGCGGCGAGGCCGTCGAGACCGCGTTCAAGCTCGCGAAGAACTACTGGAAGCTGGTGGGCAAGCCCTACAAGACCAAGGTCATCTCGCGTGCGGTCGCCTACCACGGCACCACGCAGGGCGCACTCGCCATCACCGGCCTGCCGTCGCTCAAGGCGCAGTTCGAGCCTCTCACCCCAGGCGGGTTCCGCGTGCCGAACACCAACTACTACCGCGCCGAGGAGATGGGCTTCCCGGGCGGCACCGAGGAGGAGTTCGGCCTCTGGGCCGCGAACCGCATCGCGGAGATGATCGAGTTCGAAGGCCCCGAGACCGTCGCCGCCGTGTTCCTCGAGCCCGTGCAGAACTCGGGAGGCTGCTTCCCGCCGCCTCCCGGCTATTTCCAGCGCGTGCGCGAGATCTGCGACCGGTACGACGTGCTGCTCGTCAGCGACGAGGTCATCTGCGCCTTCGGGCGCATCGGCGGCATGTTCGCCTCAGCCGAGCTCGGCTACCAGCCCGACATGATCACCTGCGCCAAGGCCATGACGAGCGGCTACTCGCCGATCGGCGCAACCATCGTCAGCGACCGGATCTACGAGCCGTTCCGCACGGGCGAGAACAACTTCTACCACGGCTACACCTTCGGCGGTCACCCCGTTTCGGCGGCCGTGGCGCTGGAGAACCTCGACATCTTCGAGGAGGAGGGCCTCAACCAGCGCGTGCGCGACAACTCGCCGTTGTTCCGCGCCGAGCTCGAGAAGCTGCTCGCCCTGCCGATCGTCGGCGACGTGCGCGGTGCCGGGTACTTCTTCGGCATCGAGCTCGTCAAGGACAAAGCGACCAAGGAAACCTTCACCGACGAGGAGTCGGAGCGCATCCTCAAGGACTTCATCTCGCATCGGCTCTACGAGAACGGCCTCTACTGCCGTGCCGACGACCGCGGCGACCCGGTGATCCAGCTCTCGCCGCCGCTCACCATCGGCCCGGCAGAGTTCACCGAGATCAGGCAGATCCTCGAGGGCGTGCTCGCCGAGGCCTGGGGTCGGATCTAGCCGGATCGCGGCAGATCGAACGCGCTGTCGGGCAGCACTCCCTCGTCGAGCGCTGCCCGCAGCCGTCTCGCCGCCCGGTTGCTCGGGTCGAGCTCGATCGCGCGATCGAGCAGCCGAGCGGCGATCGAGCTCTGCCCGCGCAGCCAGTGGTCGTAGGCGACCAGCAGGAGACCCGCCGGCCGCCTGCGGCGCGGCAGCGCAGCCTCGACGTCGGCCGCGATCATAGCGGCCAGCTCGGCGATGTCGTCGGCGATCGCCTCGCCGCCGGGGTCGCCCGGTGCAGGCATGTCGAGTTCGCCGAGCGGGTGCCTGGCCCCGTCCGAGTACCGCGCCCAACCGTCCGCCGCGACGCAGAGCACGTCATGCACGCGAAAGCCGCCGCGGTCGAGTTGCTCGGCGAGCAGTGCCGCGAGGGCACGCTGAGGCGGGGATTCCGCCTCGAATGCCTCATCCGTGTAGATGGCGACGACGACGGCCTCGACGTGCGGCAGCCGGCAGAGCATGCCGGTGATCGCCGACACCGCCTGGCCGCCGGCGGAGGCGGGCGGCAGGTCGAAGCGCAGGGTGGAGGCCCGGGCGCCGGCGTGCACCGAGAGCAGCACGACGCTGTCGCGCGGCCGGTAGCCGAGCAGGCGCGGCACGGTCGCGAGCACGTCGCGCGGCGAGCGGAGGCGGATGACGGACTGGTCGGGGCTGGTCATAGCGGGATGGTGCGGGCCGCCCCCGACACCGCCATGCCGCGCCGCCGAGGCACGGCAGCGATCGCACGGTCGCGCGGCCCTGTGGAGGGCGACTACGCCTCGTCGACGACCGCGCCGGCGAACTGCGCGTTGTAGAGCCTCGCGTAGGGGCCGCCCGCCGCGAGCAATCCGGTATGCGTGCCCTGCTCGACGATGCTGCCGTGCTCCATGACGAGGATGAGGTCGGCATCGCGGATCGTCGAGAGCCGGTGCGCGATGACGAAGCTGGTGCGCCCCTGCCGCAGCACGCTCATCGCCTGCTGCACGAGGAGCTCCGTGCGAGTGTCGACCGAGCTCGTCGCCTCGTCGAGGATGAGGACCATCGGGTGGGCGAGGAAGGCGCGGGCGATGGTGAGCAGCTGCTTCTGGCCGGCCGAGACGTTGGAGCCCTCGTCGTCGATGACAGTGTCGTAGCCGCCCGGGAGCGCTCGGACGAAGCGATCGACGTAGGTCGCCTTGGCCGCCTCGACGATCTCGTCCTCGGTGGCATCCGGTCGGCCGTACGCGATGTTCTGGCGAATGGTTCCGGAGAACAGCCACGTGTCCTGCAGCACCATGCCCATGAGCTGCCGCAGTTCGCCGCGGCTCATGGTCTGCGTGTCGACGCCGTCGACGAGGATGCGGCCGCTCTGAGGGTCGTAGAAGCGCATCAGGAGGTTGACGAGCGTCGTCTTGCCTGCGCCGGTGGGACCGACGATCGCGACGGTCTGGCCCGGCTCGGCGATGAGCGAGAGGTCTGCGATGAGCGGGTTGTCCGCGTCGTAGCTGAAGCCGACGTGCTCGAACTGGATGCGGCCGCGGGGCTGCGCAGGACGCTCGGGCGCCGCGGGGTCGGGAGTCTGCTCGTCCGCATCGAGCAGCTCGAAGACGCGCTCTGCCGAGGCGACGCCCGACTGCAGCAGGTTGGCCATCGAGCCGAGCTGCGTCACCGGCTGGGTGAACTGCCGGGAGTACTGGACGAACGCCTGCACGTCGCCGAGCTGCATCATGCCGGATGAGACCCGCAAGCCCCCCGCGACCGCGACGACGACGTAGAGGATGTTGCCGATGAACATCATCGCGGGCATGATGACGCCCGACACGAACTGGGCGTTGAAGCTCGCCCGGAACAGCGCCTCGTTCTCGACGGTGAAACGCTCCTCGACCTCGCGGTGGCGCCCGAAGACCTTCACGAGGGCGTGACCGGTGAAGGTCTCCTCGACCTGTGCGTTGAGCGTTCCGGTGCGCCGCCACTGGTCGACGAACTGGCGCTGCGAGCGGCGCGCGATGTACGACGCGACGAAGATGCTCAACGGGATCGTCACCAGAGGGATGAAGGCGAGCTGCCACGAGACGATGAACATCATCACGATGATGCCGATGACCTGGAACAGCGAGGTGAGCACCTGCGCCATCGTCTGCTGCAGCGTCTGCGCGATGTTGTCGATGTCGTTGGTGACCCGGCTGAGGAGGTCCCCTCGCTCCATCCGGTCGAAGTACGTCAGCGGCAGCGCGTGGATCTTCCGCTCGACGTCCTCGCGCAGCCGGTAGACGGTGCGCTGCACGATGCCGTTGAGCAGGTAGGCCTGCAGCCACGACAGGACGGCAGAGCCGAAGTAGAGCAGGAGCACGACCGCGAGCAGCCGGCTGAGAGCCGTGAAGTCGATGCCCCGACCCGGCAGGAAGTCGATGCCGCCCAGCATGTCGGCGAGCTGGCCCTGCCCCGAGCTGCGGAGGCCCGCGATGACCTGGGCCTTGGTGAGGCCGGTCTGCAGTGCCTTGCCGAAGGCACCCGCGACGATGATGTTGGTGGCGTTGCCGAGCAGCCGCGGCCCCAGCACCGACAGGCCGACGCTGACGATCGTGAACACCGCCACGAGCACGACAAGCGCCCGCTCCGGGCTCAGCCGGCCGATAAGGCGCTTGGCGGAGGGTCCGAAGTTCATCGCCTTGCCGCTCGGCGCGACGCCGCCCGCCGTGCGACCCATCTCCCCCGCGCGCGCCACGCCGCCGCGCCCCATGCTCATGCGGCCTCCTCGGCGCTGAGCTGCGAGGAGACGATCTCCGCGTAGGTGGGATTGCCCGCGAGCAGCTCGTGGTGCGTGCCGACGCCCACGATGCGACCGGCGTCGAGCACGACGATGCGATCGGCATCCATGATCGTCGAGATGCGCTGGGCGACGATGACGAACGTCGCGCCGCGCTCGGTTTCCTTGAGCGCGATGCGCAGCCGTGCATCGGTGGCGAGGTCGAGGGCCGAGAACGAGTCGTCGAAGATGTAGATCTCCGGATGCTTGACGAGCGCGCGGGCGATGGCGAGACGCTGCCGTTGGCCGCCCGAGACGTTCACGCCGCCCTGGGCCACGGTAGCGTCGAGGCCGCCCATCGCGCGGACGAAGTCGCTCGCCTGGGCGGTATCGAGCGCGCGCCAGAGCTCGATCTCCGTCGCGTCGGGCTTGCCGTAGCGCAGGTTGCTCGCCACGGTGCCCGAGAACAGGAAGGGCTTCTGCGGCACGAGGCCGATGCGGCTCCACAGCAGATCGAGGTCGAGGCTCGTGACATCGACTCCGTCGACGGCCACCGTGCCGCTCGTCGCGTCGAACAGCCTGGGCAGCAGGCTGATGAGCGTCGTCTTGCCCGATCCGGTGCTGCCGACGATGGCGACGGTCTCGCCGCGTTCGACGCGGAAGCCGACATCGGTGAGCACAGGGGCCTGGGCGCCCGGGTAGTGGAATCCCACCGCCGAGAGTTCCACGGTGCCGATCTCGCGCAGCTCCACGATCGGTCGCTCGGGCTCGCGGACGCTCGACGCGGTGTCGAGCACCTCGGCGATGCGGTCTGCCGAGACGGCGGCGCGCGGCGCCATGACGCCGATGAAAGTCGCCATCATCACCGCCATGAGGATCTGCACGAGGTAGGTGATGAACGCGGTGAGCGCGCCGAGCTGCATCTGGCCGGAGTCGATGCGGAACGCGCCGAACCACATCACCGCAGCCGACGAGATGTTGACCGTGAGCATGACGATGGGGAACATCAGCGCGAAGAGCCGCCCGGCGCGCACCGCGGTGAGGGTCACTTCGTCGTTGGCCATGGTGAAGCGATCCGTTTCGATGCGCTCGCGGACGAAGGCGCGGATGACGCGGATGCCGGTGAGCTGCTCCCGCAGCACCTGGTTGATGCGGTCGATGCGGTTCTGCATGCGGCGGAACTGAGGCACCATCCGGGTGACGATGAGCGCGACCGCGACGAGCAGCACCGGCACGGCGATCCCGATGATCCAGGTGAGCTCGAGGTCCTGCTGCAGGGCGAGCACGACGCCCCCGACGGCGATGATCGGCGCCGAGACGAGCAGCGTGCAGGTCATGAGCACGAGCATCTGCACCTGCTGCACGTCGTTCGTGTTGCGGGTGATGAGGGATGGCGGCCCGAACTGCGCCACCTCCCGCTCGGAGAACGCCCCCACATGGGTGAAGAGCGCCAGCCGCAGGTCGCGGCCGAGGCCCATCGCGGCGCGGGCGCTGAAGTACACCGCGGCGATCGAGCAGGCGACCTGGGCGAGGGTGACGAGCAGCATCCACCCGCCGGTGCCGAGGATGTAGGAGGTATCGCCCTTGGCGATGCCGTAGTCGATGATGTCGGCGTTGAGCGTCGGCAGATAGAGCGAGGCCAGGGCCTGGGCGATTTGGAAGACGACGACCGCGAACAGCAGCCGCCAGTGCGGTTTCAGAAAATGGCCCAGCAGCCTCAACAGCATGTGCCGATCCTCGCACGCCCCCAATGTCAGTGGGTCGCGCTAGATTCGCCGCATGACCAAGGCAGCACTTTTCCTCGCACGCACCGAGTCGCCCATCGGGCGCATCGAGCTGACCAGCGACGGCGACGCGATCACCTCCCTCTCTGTCGCGAAAGACGGCGCCCTCCCCCTCGACGGCCTGCCCGCCAACTCGAACGCGGTCCTCGACGAGGCCGTCCGCCAGCTCGGCGAGTACTTCGCCGGCGACCGGGTCGACTTCGACCTTCCCGTGCACCTGACGGGCACCGAGTTCCAACGCAAGGTGTGGGCGGTCATCGCCGAGCTGCCGTTCGGCGAGTACACCTCCTACGGCGAGATCGGCCTCGAGGTCGGCCTTGGCCCGGTGGGTCGCGCGGTCGGCGGCGCAGTGGGTGCCAACCCGGTGCCGATCATCGTGCCCTGCCACCGCGTACTGTCCTCCGAAGGCCGCGTGACCGGCTACTCGGCCGGGGCGGGCATCCCGACGAAGCTGTGGCTGCTCGCCCACGAGGGCGTCACGCTTGCCGCGTGATCCGCTCACCGTCGGCGACGACGGGAAGGCGCGCCGCGTGTGGGCGGCCACACCGGAATACGTCGTCTACCACGACGACGAGTGGGGCATCCGATGTGCGACGACCGGCGCCTCATCGAGAAGCTCTGCGTCGAAGGCTTCCAGGCTGGGCTGTCCTGGCTGACGATTCTGCGGCGATCAGTGGGTCACGAGAGTCAGCCGTCGTCCGTCGAGCTCCAGACGGAACCCGGCCGAGTCGCCCCATTCGACGAATTCAGCCGGCGTCTGAGGGTCGACGCCGGCAAGAGCGAAGGCTCGGGCGAGCTCGCCTTTCGCGTGCTTGTTGAAGTGGTTGAGAGCGCGGCGACGGCTGGCGGCATCCTCGCTGACGACGTCGAGGACCACCGCGTCATCGCGATCAGGAATCGGCCCGAGTTCCGCGTAGGAACGCGACCGGGCGTCGACGATGAGCCCGCGCCGGGAGGCGAGCACCGCCGCCACGGGCTGCGCCCAGACCTCCTTGAGCCTGAGGCCTGGCAGACGCGAATCGTGCGAGAGCCGATAGTCGGGGATGCCGTCGAGCGCGCCGACCGGGCCGAACAGGGCGCTCTGGATGACGACGTGCCGACCGAGCCGCGCCCGGGCGGAATCCGGCAGGGTGGCCGCGTCGAGCGCGCCGTAGAGCACCCCGATGTAGCGGTCGGCCGCGGGCAGCACCCCGGATGTCTCGAGCACCCGGTTCTTGGCCACCTCGGCATACCGGGTGCGCCCCAGTTTCAGCGCGGCGACGGCGGCATCGCCGTCGGCGGCGAGTTCCCGGGTCGCGCGCAGAACCGCGCGCCGGGCATCCGCCAACTCCGGAAACCGCAGCGAGGCCAGCCGCAAACCGCCGCCGCCGCCGGGGCGCTTGGTCTCCGACGGCGGCAGCAGAAGCAGCAAAGGGCCTACGCCGATACGAGCTCGGCACGGCTCGCCACGACTGTGACGATGTCGGCTGCGATCGAGAAGTAGCCGCCTGCGGCGTTGGCGACGATCTTCTCGCCGCCGGGCAACGTGATGCGCACCTGGCCGTCGGCGAGCAGGCCGAGCACGGGTTCGTGACCGGGCAGCACACCGATCTCGCCGATCATCGTCCTGGCGACGACCATCTCGGCGTCGCCGGACCAGACCTTGCGATCGGCCGCGACGATGCTGACATTGAGGGTGCGGGCCATAGCCTAGCCGTTCTCCTTCTGGATCTGCGCCCACTTCGCCTCGACGTCGCCGATCGCGCCGACGTTGAAGAACGCCTGCACCGGCACGTGGTCGAAGTCGCCGCGCGCGATGGCGTCGAACGACTCGATGGTCTCCCTGATGGGCACGGTGGAGCCGTCGACGCCCGTGAACTTCTTGGCCATGTAGGTGTTCTGCGAGAGGAACTGCTGAATGCGGCGGGCGCGCTCCACGGTGATCTTGTCCTCTTCGGAGAGCTCGTCGACACCGAGGATCGCGATGATCTCCTGGAGCTCCTTGTTCTTCTGGAGGATCTGCTTCACCGTCGTCGCGACCCGGTAGTGGTCTTCGCCGATGTAGCGCGGGTCGAGGATGCGGCTCGTCGAAGTGAGCGGGTCGACCGCGGGGTAGAGACCCTGCGAGGCGATCTCGCGCGACAGCTCGGTCGTCGCGTCGAGGTGCGCGAAGGTCGTGGCGGGCGCCGGGTCGGTGTAGTCGTCAGCGGGAACGTAGATCGCCTGAAGCGAGGTAATCGAGTGGCCGCGGGTCGAGGTGATGCGCTCCTGGAGGACACCCATCTCGTCGGCGAGGTTGGGCTGGTAGCCCACCGCCGACGGCATGCGGCCGAGCAGCGTCGACACCTCGGATCCGGCCTGAGTGAAGCGGAAGATGTTGTCGATGAAGAGGAGCACGTCCTGCCTCTGGACATCGCGGAAGTACTCGGCCATCGTCAGCGCCGAGAGGGCGACGCGCAGGCGCGTCCCGGGCGGCTCGTCCATCTGGCCGAAGACGAGCGCCGTCTTATCGAAGACTCCGGCCTCCTCCATCTCGTGGATGAGGTCGTTGCCCTCACGGGTGCGCTCGCCGACGCCGGCGAACACCGAGACACCACCGTGGTTCTGCGCGACGCGCTGAATCATCTCCTGGATGAGGACGGTCTTGCCGACTCCCGCTCCGCCGAAGAGGCCGATCTTGCCGCCCAGCACGTATGGGGTGA
Source organism: Gryllotalpicola sp. (assembly GCF_027352875.1). Lineage (NCBI taxonomy): Bacteria > Bacillati > Actinomycetota > Actinomycetes > Micrococcales > Microbacteriaceae > Gryllotalpicola > Gryllotalpicola sp. The sequence continues at coordinate 41,029 of NZ_DAIEII010000066.1, read as the reverse complement.
GGAGGTCGATGACCTTGATGCCGGTCTCGAACATCTGGGTCTTCGACTCGAGCTGGTCGAACGCCGGGGCCTTGCGGTGGATCGGCCAGCGCTCGGTGATCTCGATCTTCTCGCCGGGGATGGCGTTGAGCACGTTGCCGGTGACGTCGAACACGTGGCCCTTGGTCACGTCGCCGACGGGGACCGAGATGGCAGCTCCGGTGTTGCGCACCTCCTGGCCGCGGACGAGGCCGTCGGTCGGCTTGAGAGCGATCGCGCGCACGAGGTCGTCGCCGAGGTGCTGCGCGACCTCGAGCGTGATCTCGTAGGCGTTCTCCTCATCGCCGAGCGAGACGGTCGTCACGAGCGCGTTGTAGATCTCGGGGATCGCGTCATGCGGGAACTCGATGTCGACGACGGGGCCGGTGACGCGTGCGATGCGCCCGACGGCGAGCGGGGTGTCGCCCGCGGCGGTCTTCTCAGCGGTAGCGATGCTCATGGCTGTCTCTCTCTGAATGGGGTCTATTTGCGGGACACGAGGGCGTCGGCGCCGCCGACGATCTCGGAAATCTGCTGGGTGATCTCGTCCTGGCGGGCGTTGTTCGCCAGGCGCGTGTAGTTGCGGATGAGCTTGTCGGCGTTGTCGGATGCCGATTTCATCGCCCGCTGCGTCGCCGCGTGCTTCGCCGCGGCTGACTGGAGGAGGGCGAAGAAGATGCGGCTCTTGACGTAGTCGGGCAGCAGCTGGTCGAGCACCGTCTGGGCATCCGGCTCGAACTCGTAGAGGGGCAGGATGCCCGTGCCCGCCTCAGGGATCTCGTCGGCGTCGAAGACGTCGACGAGCTGGAGCGGAAGCAGACGGCGCACGACCGGGGTCTGGGTGAGCATGCTGACGAAGCGGTTGAAGACGACGTGCAGCTCTCCCACGCCGCCCTCCTCCTGCGGGGTGGTGAAGGCGCCGATAAGATCGGCAGCGATCTCCTCGGCGAGCGAGAACTCGGGGGTGTCGGTCTCGCCGACCCAACTGCGCACGAACGCGCGGCGACGGAACGCGAAGTAGCCGACGGCCTTGCGGCCGACCAGGTAGAAGTCGACCTGCTTGCCCTGCTCGTGCAGCAGCTCCTCGAGTTCGAGCGCCTCGCGGATGACCTGCGAGTTGAAGGCGCCCGCAAGCCCGCGGTCGGCGGTGACGACGAGAACCGCGGCGCGCGTGATGCTCTCGCGCTCGGTGGTGAGGACGTGCTTGGCATTGGACATCGCGGCCACGAGACCGGTCAGACGCGAAAGCTCGGTGGTGTACGGGTCGGCCTCGTTGACACGCGCCTGCGCCTTCGAGATCCGGCTCGCGGAGATGAGCTCCATCGCCCGCGTGATCTTCTTGGTCGTCTGGGCAGAGCGGATCTTCTGCCGGTAGACGCGAAGCTGTGCTCCCATGTCAGTGGCCCTTGACGATCTTCTCCTGCTCGACGGCCTCGGCCTCGAGGGCCTCGTATTCCTCCGAGCCGGACTGGATGAGGGGCTTGCCTTCGCCGGTCTGGAACTCGAGCTTGAACAGGTCGACGTGCTTGGCGAGTTCGGCCTCGGTGTCGTCGTCGAGGACGTTCGTCGAGCGCAGGGTGTCGAGGATCTTCGTGTTGCGAGCCAGGTACTCGAGGAACTCCTTCTCGAAGCGCAGGATGTCGGGAACATCGACGTCGTCGAGCTTGCCGTTGGTGCCTGCCCAGATCGAGACGACCTGATCCTCGATGGGGAAGGGCGAGTACTGCGGCTGCTTGAGCAACTCGGTGAGGCGGGCGCCACGCGCGAGCTGGCGGCGCGACGCGGCATCCAGGTCGGAGGCGAACATGGCGAACGCCTGGAGCGCCCGGTACTGGGCGAGCTCGATCTTGAGGGTGCCGGAGACCTTCTTGATCGACTTCACCTGGGCGTCACCGCCGACGCGGGACACCGAGATGCCGACGTCGACCGCAGGGCGCTGGTTGGCGTTGAAGAGATCGGACTGGAGGAAGATCTGGCCGTCGGTGATCGAGATCACATTGGTCGGGATGTAGGCCGAAACGTCGTTCGCCTTGGTCTCGATGATGGGCAGGCCCGTCATGGACCCGGCGCCGAGCTCGTCGGAAAGCTTCGCGCAGCGCTCGAGCAGACGGGAGTGCAGGTAGAACACGTCGCCGGGGTACGCTTCGCGGCCCGGCGGGCGGCGCAGCAGCAGTGACACAGCCCGGTAGGCCTCGGCCTGCTTCGACAGGTCGTCGAAGACGATGAGGACGTGCTTGCCGGCGTACATCCAGTGCTGGCCGATGGCCGAGCCGGTGTAGGGGGCGAGGTACTTGAAGCCGGCCGGGTCGGAGGCGGGAGCGGCGACGATGGTCGTGTACTCCATCGCGCCGGCGTCCTCGAGGGCGCCCTTCACCGCGGCGATGGTCGAGCCCTTCTGGCCGATCGCGACGTAGATGCAGCGGACCTGCTGGTTCGGGTCGTTCGACTCCCAGTTGGCCTTCTGGTTGATGATGGTGTCGATCGCGATGGCCGTCTTGCCGGTCTGGCGGTCGCCGATGATGAGCTGGCGCTGACCGCGGCCGATGGGGATCATCGCGTCGATGGCCTTGATGCCGGTCTGCAGCGGCTCGTGCACCGACTTGCGCTGCATGACGCCGGGTGCCTGCAACTCGAGGGCGCGGCGGCCTTCCGTCTTGAGTTCGCCGAGGCCGTCGATGGGGGTGCCCAGCGGATCGACGACACGGCCGAGGTAGCCGTCGCCGACCGGAACGGAGAGGACCTCGCCGGTGCGGGTGACCTCCTGGCCCTCTTCGATGCCGGTGAACTCGCCGAGCACGACGACGCCGATCTCGTTCTCGTCGAGGTTGAGGGCGAGACCGAGGGTGCCGTCGCCGAAGCGCAGCAACTCGTTCGCCATTGCGCTGGGAAGGCCTTCGACGTGTGCGATGCCGTCCGCAGCGTCGAGCACGTGGCCCACCTCGGCCGTGGCGGCCTTGGCCGGCTCGTAGGACGAGACGAAGTCTTTCAGCGCGGCCCGGATCTCGTCGGGGCTGATGGAGAGCTCTGCCATGGTGTTCCTCTTGTCGGTTATGCGAGCGCGAGACGGATGTCGTTGAGACGCGTCTGGATGCTGCTGTCGATCACGTCGTCGCCGACCTGCACCCGCAGGCCGCCGATGAGCGATGGGTCGATGATCTGGTTGAAGGCGATGCTGCGGCCGTACTTGGTCGAGAGCACGCCGCGCAGCCGGCTGAGCTGTGCGGGGTCGAGCGCCTGCGCGCTCGTGATGACCGCGACGGACTGCCCGAGTTCGTCGGCGACGACACGCTCGGCCCAGGTCAGCGATTCGCGGATGCTGCGACCGCGGTCGTTCGCGACGAGTTGGCCCACCAGGGCGATAGTCGCGGGCGAGCCGCCCTTCAGCAGCGCAGCGGCGAGCCTGGCCTTGGCGTCGCCGGGGGCGAGCTTGTTGCGCAGCGCGAGCTCGAGCTCGGGATCCGAGGTCACGGCCGCCTCGAAGGCGAACAGCTCGTCGGCGATGGGGGCGCCGGACACCGCCGCAAGCGCGCGCACGCCGATCTCCTCGATGGCGCCGACCACGTCCCAGGGCGCCGACCACCGCTGCTCGGCGGCGGCGAGGAGAATGGCTTGGGCGGGTGCGGTCACCTTGGCCCGGAACGTCTGGTTGACGAGCGCAGCCTTGGCGGCGCCCTCCGCCGAGGCGTCGGCGATCGCCCCGCGAAGCTGCGCCGAGCCGGCCAGCAGACCGGACACGGCGAAGAGATCCTCCGCCGTCCTCAGATCGGCGGCCTTGCCCTGCTGCGCGAGAACATCGCGCAACGCGGTCACTGCTTCACGAGTAGCGCTGCCCATCAGGAGTTCGCCCCTGCCTTCTGCTGGGACTCGAGCTCCGCGAGGAAGCGCTCGACGACGCCGACCGCCTTCTTGTCGTCCTTGAGGGATTCGCCCACGACGCCCGACGCCAGGTCGATGGCGAGCGTGCCGACCTCGGAGCGCAGCTGCGCCTCTGCCGCCTTGCGGTCAGCCTCAAGTTGAGCGGCCGCTGCGGCATGCACCCGTGCGGCCTCCACGAGGGCGGCGTCGCGGTGCTCGGCCACAATCTTCTTGCCCTCCTCGCGAGCGGTCTCGCGAATCTTCGCCGCTTCGGCGCGGGCATCCGAGAGCTGCGAGGTGTAGTTGTCGAGCACGGCCGTCGCTTCGGCCTGAGCCTTCTCGGCGCGCTCGATGCTGCCCTCGATCGCGTCGTGACGGGCGTCGAGCGCCTTGTTCATGGTCGGGACGATCTTCCAGATCATGAACGCCAGCACGATGACGAACGCGAGTGTGCCCCAGATCAGATCGGGGAGCGCGGGAACCAGCAGGCTGCCGCTGCTCGAGTCCGCGGCCTGAACCGATGGGGTGAGCGCAATGAGCATGGGAACTCCTTCGGCCGAAGCCCAGATCACGGCTTGGGGAACGGGATGAACGCCACGGCGATCGCGATGAACGCGAGCGCCTCGGTAAGCGCGATGCCGAGGAACATGAGGCTGGTCAGGCGGCCCTGCATTTCAGGCTGCCGCGCGACCGACTCAATCGTCTTGCCGACGATGACGCCGACACCGACACCGGAACCGATGGCGGCCAGTCCGAACGCGAGCGGAGCAAGCTGTCCGACGATGTCTACTACATTCACGGGGATTCCTTTCAGAGGTGGTACGAAACTGGATGCTGTCTCTAGACGGGCTCGTCGGCGATGGCCATCTGGATGTAGATAGCGGCGAGGAAGGTGAAAACGTAAGCCTGCAGCGCGCCGACGAAGATCTCGAAGACGAGCCACACGGTGCCGAAGGCGAAGGCGGGGACGCCGAGCAGGCCCACGAAGTTGCCCTGCGCGAGCACGGTGAAGAGGAAGAACTGCGTTGCGCTGAACACCAGAACGCTCAGCATGTGGCCTGCGACCATGTTCATCAGGAGCCGCAGCGTCAGCGTGATGGGCTGCAGGATGAAGGTCGAGAACGCCTCGATCGGTGTGAGCAGGACGTAGAGCGGCCATGGCACACCAGGGGGGAAGAGAACGTTCTTGAAATACCGCAAGCCGTGCTGCTTGACCCCGGCGTAGATGTAGAGCACCCACGCCAGCAGGGCCATGATGAGCGGCAGGCCGATGACCGAAGTGCCTGCGATGCCGAGTCCAGGCACCTCACCGGTGAGATTCATGCCGAGCACGACGAAGAAGAACGTCAGCAGCACGCTCTGGAATCGCTTGCCGTCCTTCTCGCCGAGGGTGTCGAAAATTATGCCATCGCGGACGAACCCAAAGACGAACTCGAACGCAGCCTGGCCGCGACCCGGCACGACCTTCATCTTGCGCGTCCCGAGCCACATGAGCACCACGAGAACGGCGACGACCAAAAGACGGATCAGCATGATCCGGTTGAGCGCGAACGGGGTTCCCTGGAAGAGGACGTCAGCCGGGAAGAAGTCGTTGACCGACGGCCCCTCGAAGCCGCCCGAGTCAGCCGCCTTGACGAAGAACGGTGCGAGCAGGTGCACAGCGTTAGTTATCAGCGCTATCTCCTGTTTCCAGACATCGAGCATCGATTGTTTCGATGTCGATAACGATGGCCTGCCGAGCCAAGCGCAGCAACGCGCCGGACAGCAGGGGGAACACCCTTATCGTACTAGGGAACTCCCACCCCGACAAATCTGAACGAGCGGTTGAAGGCTGCTACTTCGGGTCGAGGACGTACGGAACGCGTCCCCTCGCGACGACCACGACGTCGACGACGAGCGAGGCGAGGACGCCGACGATCACGCAGCAGAACAGCACCGTCGGATCCGCCCACGGCTGGCCGCGCAGCACGAGCGCGATGACGAAGAAGAGCACGAGCTTGACGAACCAGCCGCCCATCATCACCGACAGGAAGACCACCACATAGGACGGTTGCCCCGCGAACCGGTTCGTGAGAAGGATGCTCAGCGCGGTGAGGATTGCGAAGAACGCGGCGACGGCGGCTCCGGCGAGCGCGCTCCACACGCCGGTCCATCCGACGGCGAGGTAGCCGATGATCCCGCCCCCGACGGCGATGGCGAGCGCCGCGATGCTGTTCCACCGAATGGAACGCAGGAGCACTGTCTCATGGGTGTCGAACGAACTCACAGCGCCTCTTCCTTGGTGTTCCTGCGCAGCCTCGGCGCGAGGGTGATGACGGCGCAGACCGCGAACCCGACGACGAGGAAGACGATACCGACCCACGACGGCACGGTCGGCGCGAACGAGAAGAGGAGGAATCCGACCGAGACCACCGCCGTCCAGGCGTAGAAGATGAACACCGCCTGCAGATGGGTGTGGCCGAGGTCGAGGAGGCGGTGGTGCAGGTGCTTGCGGTCGGCGGTGAACGGCGAGCGCCCGGCCGAGACCCGGCGCACCACCGCGAGCACGAAGTCGAGGAACGGCACGATGAGGATCACGAACGGCAGGACGATCGGCAGGAACGCCGAGAGCAGCTGGGTGCGGCCGACGTTCTGGATGAGCACGGACGGCCCGAACTGGCCCGTCACGGCGATGGCGGAGGTGGCCATGAGGAGGCCGACGAGCAGGGCGCCGGAATCCCCCATGAACATGCGCGCCGGATGCCAGTTAAACGGCAGGAATCCGATGCACGCGCCGATGAGGATGACCGTAATGAACGAGGCGAGGCTGAAGTAGTTCTGCGGACTCGTGCGCACCGTGATCGAGTAGGTGTAGACGAGGAAGACGACGTTGCCGATGAGGGCGACGCCGACGACGAGGCCGTCGAGGCCGTCGATGAAGTTGATGGCGTTCATCACGAGCACGATGACGAAGATCGTGATGATGACCGAGGCGAGCGACGAGCCGACGACGATGCCGCCGATCGGCAGCGAGAGCAGCTGCACGCCGAGCCAGGCGACGAGGCCGGCTGCGGCGAACTGGCCGGCGAGCTTCGTCATCCAGTCGAGGTCCAGAAAGTCGTCGAGGGTGCCGAGGACGACGATGAGGAGTCCGGCGCCGAGGATCGCGAAGACGGGCCGCGGGTCGGCGAGCACCGCCTGGATGAGCGGCGAGTAGCGGGCGACGACGAACGCGCCGCCGAAGCCGACGGCGATGCCGAGAAACATCGCGATACCGCCGAGGCGCGGCGTCGGGCGGGTGTGGACGTCGCGCTCGCGGATCGCCGGGTAGAGCTTGAAGCGCATGGCCAGCCGGTAGATGGCGAACGAGAAGCCGAAGGTGACGACCGCGGACACCGCCCCGATGAGCAGCAGAACCCTCATGGCGTGGGGCCGGCCAGCCTGTCGCCGAGCACGTCGCGCAGGGCAGCCGCCGAGACGACGCCCTGGCGCAGGATCGTCACCGGGAGCCCGGCGGCGAGCCCGGTCGCGTCGACGATCGTCGAGGCTCCCCCGGCCTCGCCCGCGTCGGCGTAGTCGGCGCCCGACGGGCCGGCGTCCAGGTAGACGGCGATCTCCTCGCCGAGCATCTCCGCCGCCTCCTGCGCGGTCTTCGCAGCGGGCAGCCCGGTCTTGTTCGCGCTCGAGACGGCGAGCGGGCCGGTCTCGGCGAGCAGGTCGAGGGCGACGGTGCTGCGCGGCATGCGGAGCGCGACTGTGCCATGGGTGTCGCCGAGGTCCCACTGCAACGACGGTTGCGCGGGCAGCACGATGGTGAGCCCGCCTGGCCAGAACGCCGCGGCGAGCATGCGCACCTCGTCGGGCACGGAGGCCGCGAGCGCCTCGAGCTGAGCGGTGCCGGGGATCAGCACGGGCGGCGGCGACTGGCGGCCGCGGCCCTTCGCTTCGAGGAGGTTCGCGACGGCCTTCGCGTCGAAGGCGTCGGCGGCGATGCCATAGACCGTGTCGGTCGGGATGACGGCGAGATGACCGCGCCGGATCGCCGCGCGCGCCAGCCTCATGCCGGCGAGCAACTCTTCGGGCTGGGAGCAGTCGTAGATGATCGGCATCGCGGCTCCCATGCTAGTTGCGGAGCCCGGCAGAATACCTCAGCCGCGGGGTGCCGCGACGTGGCGGCAGCCACGAGGTCGGCGCGCAGCGACAGGTATTCGTGAAGCAGTTTCGTGGTCCCGGGCTTGAAGTCGACAAGGAAGCCGACCTCGCTCGAGGCCGGGTCGAAGCGGTCGGCGACTGCCGAGCCGAACACGTGCAGACGGGCCACGCCATGCGCTTCGCCGACGCGCGCGATGGCGCCGCGGTCACGAAGCACGGCGGCGGTCACCATCCGATTCTCCTGGCGAGAGGGGGAAGAGGGCCTGGGAACAGGGCGGTGCGGCCACTACCGCACCCGCGCCGCGGCGATCTTGACCACCGTGCGGTAGCCGGCCTTCCAGCCAGTGACCTTCACGATGATGCGCTTGCCGCGCAGCGCCTTGGTGATGGCGAGCGCGGGGCCTGTCGCGCCCTTGATCGGCGCGCCGTTCGCGTACCACTGGTAGCCGAACCGGGTGCCCTTGGTCCAGGCCCCGGTTCTGACGGTGAGGCGTGAGGCGACGACCGCCTTTCCGACGAGGGTCGGGTCGGACGCCCTGAGAGCGGCCGCCGCACCCCGCGAGGTGTCGAGCCTCCAGGTGGAGCCGAAGAGCGACTGCGCGCTCGTCGCTCCGATCGCCGACACCATGGGGAATCCGAAGGTGTAGTACACGGCATGCGGGCCGAACACCGAGTCGTCGCGGTAGCCCGCAGCGATGTTCGTGCTGTTCGCCTTGCGGCTCTTCGCCGAGCAGTCGTACCAGTCGCTGAGCGAGGTGATGCCGACCGCGTACTCGCCCATCATGATCGGGCCGCCCGAGTCGCCCGGCAGCGCACAGGCCGTCGTCACCACGGTGTTGAGGTGCACCCACACCGGGTTGCCGTGCTTGTCGAGCGCTCCGGTCGCGTAGAGCTCGTCGTGGTCGACGCCCATGATCGTGCCGCACTGCCAGCCGCTCGTGATGCCGGAACGGCACACCGGGGCACCGACGATGCCGGCGGATTGCCCGATGACGGGCACGGGCGCACCGCCGTCGGACCAGCCGCCGGCCCACGTCGTCACCGCGGCGCGCGTCCTCGCCTGCCTGTTCGTGATCGCGACGAGGCCCGCGTCCCCTCCTCCGCCGAAGGCGAAGGTGCGCTTGAGGAACGAGCCGAAAGCACCCGACGCGAGCACCATGTCGTCGACGGCGCCGGCGGCGTATGGCGTCACCGGCCCGTCAGGGGTGTCGATGTTCGCCTTGGGCGAGCCGCAGTGGCCCGCGGTGAGGTACTGCCTCTGGCGGGTGCGGGCGTCGTGGCCGAGGAATCCCACCGTGCACACCCACGCGCCGGGAGCCCCTCCGGGATCGGTTCCGGTGAAGTAGTAGCCGTCGCCGCCGTCAAGCACGCCGCCGTTGTCGATCGGGCTCGTGAAATCGCCGGACTGGGCGCGGGCGAGGCGGCTGGTCGTCGACACCGCCAGCCCGGGCTGGTCGCCGACGACGGGCGATGCGCCCGCAGCGCGGATCGTCTCCTCGTCACCAGCGGTCTTGAGATACACCGTCAGCCGGGTGCCGTCGATGCGCGAGCCCGCGACCGGCACACCGGCTTCGCGCAGGGAGTCGACGACGGTGACGGCCGCCGCGGCCGCCGCCGTGTCGGCGAGGTACTCGGCCGTCGTCATGCCGAGCTGAGACTCGAGCTGGGCGGCGAGACCAGGGCCGAGTGCGTCGGCCTCGGCGGCATAACGCGCGGGAGCGAACTGCGACGGGTCGTAGCGCGCGGCGAACTGCTTCGGGTGGACCGCGGCGCCGAGCGCTCCTGACACGGAGACGGCGAGCAGCGCGGCGGCCGGGAGAAGGGCGGCCGTCGACCAGGCGAGAACCCGGGTCGGCGTGCTGACGCCCTGGCGCTTCCTGCGCATCGACGACCCCTTCCTGGGCTCGCGTGGTACGTCAGGAGGTATCGGCTGATCGGCGGTGTTCGGTTATCGAATCGCGGTAGTCACCCGGTCGCGGGTTGTGAGGTCGCGGTGAGTCGAAGGGGCGCGCCAGCCGTCGGCGGCGAGGATTCCGCGGATCTCGGCACCCTGCAGCTCGCCGTGCTCGATGACGAGCGCGCCGCCCGGATGGAGCAGGCGCCAGGCGGTGAGGGAGAGGCCGCGCACGACGTCGAGCCCGTCCGGACCGCCGTAGAGCGCGAAGGCGGGATCGAAGAGGCGCACCTCCGGGTCGCGCGGGATGGCGTCGTCCGGGACGTACGGCGGATTCGAGACGACGACGTCGAGGGTGCCGTCGAGCTCGGCCAGGGTAACCGACTCGGTGAGGTCGCCGCCGACGACCACGACGTTCGAGACGCGGTTCGCGGTGACGTTGCAGACCGCCCACCGCAGGGCTTCCGGCGACTTCTCGACCGCCCAGACGCGCGCCGTCGGCACCTCGGTCGCGAGGGCGAGGGCCAGCGCGGCGCTTCCGGTTCCGAGGTCGGCGGCACGCGGCTGCGGAGTGGGCGCCGCGCGCAGCGCGTCGATCGCGAGCTGGGCGGTGAGCTCGGTCTCCGGCCGGGGCGTGAAGACGCCGGGGCCGACCGCGAGCTCCAGCGAGCGGAATGCGGCGCGGCCGGTGAGGTGCTGCAGCGGCTCGCGGGCGGCGCGGCGGTCGGCGATGCCGCGGATGGCATCGAGCTGAGCGGCCTCGAGGGGGGAATCCAGCACCGCAAGCGCCCGCACGCGGCCCCGACTCACGTCGAGCACATGGCCCAGAATGAGCTCGGCGTCGGCCTCGGGGGTGGAAACGTCCGCGGCGGCCAGCTGCGCGGCCACCTCGGCGAGCGCTTCGCGGACCGTAACAGTGTGACGTCGCATGACACGCCAACTCTAGGCTGGGGCGTATGGCCCGGATTCACGAGAACATCACCACCGCCGTCGGAAACACTCCGCTCGTCAAACTCAACCGGCTTCCGGGCGATGCGAGGGCGACCGTGCTCGCGAAGCTCGAGTTCTACAACCCCGCCAGCAGCGTCAAAGACCGCATCGCGGTCGCGATCGTCGACGCGGCCGAGGCCGCGGGCACGCTGGCACCGGGCGGCACCATCGTCGAGGCCACCAGCGGCAACACCGGCATCGGCCTCGCCCTCGTCGGCGCTGCGCGCGGCTACAAGACGATCCTCGTCATGCCCGACACCATGAGCCGCGAACGCCGCCTCGTGCTGCGCGCGCTCGGCGCCGAGGTCGTCCTCACGCCCGGCGCCGAGGGCATCACCGCCTCGATCGAGCGCGTCAAGGAGATCGTCGCCGCGACGCCGAACGCGATCTGGGCGCGCCAGTTCGAGAACCCTGCGAACCCGGCCATCCACTACACGACCACCGGCCCCGAGATCTGGGCCGACACCGAGGGCAAGGTCGACGCGTTCGTCGCCGGCATCGGCACCGGCGGCACGATCACCGGCACCGGGCGCTTCCTCAAGGACCAGAACCCCGCGATCAAGGTCTATGCGGTCGAGCCGGCCGAAACCGCGGTGTTCCGCGGCGGCGCACACGGCCCGCACCGCATCCAGGGCATCGCGCCCGGATTCATTCCCGAGATACTCGACACCACCGTGTACGACGAGGTCGTGCCGGTGAGCTCGGACGACGCCCTCGAGACCGCGCGCCTGCTCGCGTCGCAGGAAGGCATCTTCGCCGGCATCTCCTCCGGCGCCGCGGTGAAAGCCGCCGTCGAGATCGCAAAGCGGCCCGAGAACGAGGGCAAGGTCATCGTCGCGCTCGTCCCGGACACCGGCGAGCGCTACCTCTCGACCGCGCTGTACAAGCACCTCGCCGACGCCGACTGAACGCGAGCATGTTCTCGAGAATCCGGGAAGACATCGCGGCGGTGCGCACGAACGATCCGGCCGCGCGCACGAGCGCCGAGGTGTTCTGGCTGTACTCGGGGATGCACGCGCTCTGGGCGCACCGCGTCGCACATGCGTGGTGGCAGGGCGGAGCGAAAGGCCCAGCGCGGGCGCTCGCGCAGTGGACGCGCGCCGTGACCGGCGTCGAGATCCACCCGGCGGCGACCATCGGGCGGCGGGTCGTCATCGACCACGGCATGGGCGTCGTCATCGGCGAGACCGCCGAGGTGGGCGACGACGTGCTCATCTACCACGGCGTGACCCTCGGGGGCCGCTCGCTCGCGAAGGGCGTGAAGCGCCACCCCACCATCGGCGACCGCGTCACGATCGGCGCCGGCGCGAAGGTGCTCGGGCCGATCGAAATCGGTGCTGGCAGCCAGATCGGAGCGAACTCGGTCGTGGTGCGCTCGGCGCCCGCGGGCAGCGTGCTCACCGGCATTCCGGCTCAGGTGCGGAGCTCGGCCTCGATCGACATGGCCTTCTACATCTAGGCCTCTAAGCCGTGCCGCCGGAGGGGGTATCGAGCCACTGGAGGGTCGCGGCGAGGCAGATGGCGGCGCGGTAGTTGCGCGCGGTCTTGCCTGAGCGCATCGCAACGTCCTGGGCGTTGAACCGTCGCTTCTGCATAGTCGCGGACGCGTTCGCCGTGCAGACCTGACGGCTCGCACTCTCTTCGCTAGGCCGTGTCGCCGCCCTTGAAGGCGTGCACGATCGCACTGACGGCGACCCCGGCGATGTCGCTCATCGCGCCGGTGACCGTGAGGACGATGGCGATCGCATCCAGCCCTGGCAGGGCCAGACCAGCGAGCAGCACGATCACCCCGACAATGATTGCGCTGTTCCCATAGCGAAACAGCCCTCGAAGATGCGGATTCGTCATCCACTCACGTTAGACCCGAGAGAGTGCGTGACCAATGACGAACAGCGCCTCCGGACTGATATCGGGCGCCGGCGCAGCTCTACGGCAATTCATGCAGCGAAGACCCGGCCGAAGTCCGCACTACTGGGTGTCGCCGAGGGCGGCGAGCTGCGCTTCCTCGTCGGCCTGGATCGCGGAATCGATGACGGGCTCGAGGGCGCCGTTCATGACCTGGTCGAGGTTGTAGGCCTTGTAGCCGGTGCGATGATCGGCGATGCGATTCTCGGGGAAGTTGTAGGTGCGAATGCGTTCCGAGCGGTCCATCCCCCGGATCTGCGACTTGCGCGCCGCCGAAGAGGCGGCCTCGAGCTCCTCCTGCTGACGGGCAAGCAGGCGAGCGCGCAGCACGCGCAGGGCGGCCTCACGGTTCTGGATCTGCGACTTCTCGTTCTGCATCGAGACGACGATGCCAGTGGGAAGGTGGGTGATGCGCACCGCGGAATCCGTCGTGTTCACCGACTGACCGCCAGGGCCGGACGAGCGGAACACGTCGACGCGGATGTCGTTCGGGTTGATCTCGACCTCTTCGGGCTCGTCGACCTCGGGGAACACGAGCACGCCCGCCGTCGACGTCTGGATGCGGCCCTGCGACTCGGTCACCGGCACCCGCTGCACACGGTGCACGCCGCCCTCGTACTTGAGGTGCGCCCAGACGCCTTCGGACGGGTCGCTCGAGTTTCCCTTGATGGCGACCTGCACGTTGCTGTAGCCGCCGAGGTCGGTGTCGTCATGCTCGAGGATCTCGGTCTTCCACCCCTTGGACTCGGCGTAGTGGACGTACATCCGCAGCAGGTCGGCCGCGAACAGCGCCGACTCGGCGCCACCGGTGCCGCCCTTGATCTCGAGGATGACGTCGCGGCCGTCGTCGGGGTCGCGCGGGATGAGCAGGCGGCGCAGCTTCTCCTCGGCGGCGTGGAGCTGCCCCTCGAGGCTGGGGATCTCGGCGGCGAACGCCTCGTCCTCCTTCGCCAGCTCGCGCGCGGCGTCCAGGTCGTCGCCGAGCTGCTGCCACCGCTCGTAGGCAGCCTTGATCTGGCTCAGCTCGGCGTAACGCCGGTTGACCTTCTTGGCGCGCGCCGGGTCGGCATGCAGAGCCGGGTCGGCGAGCTGCTGCTGCAGCTCATCGTGCTCGGCGAGCAGCCCCTTGACAGACTCGAACATCGGATCACCTCGTCAAACGTTCCCGTTGGATACGCACGCGCCCGTCCGGACGGGACGTCTCGTACTTGGTGGGCACGCCGGTCAGCGGCGCGAGTGCTCGGCTTCGTGCGAGTGTGCAGTCGCCGGAACGGCCGGCATCGATTTCTGCATCTGCACGAGGAACTCGACGTTCGAGGACGTTTCCTTGAGCTTGCCGAGGATGACCTCGATGGCCTGCTCGGGGCTGAGGCCGGCGAGCGCGCGGCGCAGCTTCCAGGTGATCTTGACCTCGTCGGGGCTGAGGAGCATCTCCTCACGGCGGGTGGATGAGGCGTTGACGTCGACGGCCGGGAAGATGCGCTTGTCGGCAAGCTGGCGCGAGAGGCGCAGCTCGCTGTTACCGGTGCCCTTGAACTCCTCGAAGATGACGTCGTCCATCTTGGAGCCGGTCTCGACGAGGGCGGTGGCGAGGATGGTCAGCGACCCGCCGTGCTCGATGTTGCGCGCCGCGCCGAAGAAGCGCTTCGGCGGGTAGAGCGCTGCCGCATCCACGCCGCCGGACAGGATGCGGCCCGACGCGGGTGCACTGACGTTGTAGGCACGACCGAGGCGGGTGATCGAGTCGAGCAGCACGACGACATCGTGACCGAGCTCGACGAGGCGCTTGGCGCGCTCGATGGCGAGCTCGGCGACCGTGGTGTGGTCTTCGGCGGGACGGTCGAAGGTCGAGGCGATGACCTCGCCCTTCACCGTGCGCTGCATGTCGGTGACCTCTTCCGGCCGCTCGTCGACGAGCACGACCATGAGGTGGACCTCGGGGTTGTTCGTCGTGATGGCGTTCGCGATCTGCTGCAGCACGATCGTCTTGCCGGCCTTCGGCGGGGCGACGATGAGGCCACGCTGGCCCTTGCCGATGGGAGCGACGAGGTCGATGATGCGCTGCGTCACCTTGCTCGGCTCGGTCTCGAGGCGCAGGCGCTCCTGCGGGTAGAGCGGGGTGAGCTTGCCGAACTCTACGCGGGCGAGGGCCTGGTCGACGGTCTGGCCGTTGACCGAGTCGACCTTGACGAGTGCGTTGTACTTCTGGCGCCCCGGGTTCTCGCCGTCGCGCGGCTGGCGGATGGCGCCGACGACAGCATCGCCCTTGCGCAGGCCGTATTTCTTGACCTGACCGAGCGAGACGTAGACGTCGCTCGGGCCGGGCAGGTAGCCCGTGGTGCGGACGAAGGCGTAGTTGTCGAGCACGTCGAGGATGCCTGCGACGGGGATGAGCACGTCGTCGTCGCTGAGCTCGATCTCGCCATCCTCGCCGAGCGGGCCGCGCTTGCGGTTGCGATCGCGCTGGCGGGAATCGCCCTGGTCGCCGTTCTGCGAGTTCTGGCCGCGCTGGGTGCCCTGGCCGCTCTGGGGGGCGATGGACTGGGCGTCGGCCTCGCCCTCGCCGGCCGGGCCATCTGCACGGTTCCGGTTCCGGTTCCGGTTCCGGTTCCGGCGACTGCGACGGCTCGTTCCGGCCGGTTCGCCCGCCTCGGGCTCGCCTTCGCCTTCACCTTCGGCATCGCCGTCCTTCGCCTCGCTGAGAGCGTCGAGCGCCGGCAGCAGCGATTCGACGCTCGCAGTGACGTGGTCGCTGGCGGCGACGGCACCGAGGTCGGCGCTCGTCGCGCGACGCGAGCGGCGCGGAGGCAGGAGGTCGGCGAGGGGGGGCGGCTCCACATCGGCACCGGGTGCAGGGGCCTCCTCGAAGACGGTGACGCCGGATGCGTCGGCCTGCGCCGCCTGGATGGCCGCGATGAGCTCCGGCTTGCGGAGCTTGCCCGCGCCCTCGATGCCGAGGGTAGCCGCGACCTCCTGAAGCTCCGCGACCTTGAGGCGCGCGATGTTGATCTCTGCGGTGGTGGTGTCAGTCACTGGGATTCCTTTTCTCCAACGGGCGCGGGTGCGGCCTCGTCGGGCACTTCGCACGCGCAGCGGCTTTCGGATGGGGTATCCGGGCTTCGACGTTTCGGCCGGCTTCGGCCGCGAGCGCCGATCAGAGCTGAGCCGCTCGACTGCGGGTGTTACTGGGGGATTCACCCGAAGAACAGGCCTCGGTCCGAAGCCCGCGGGTGATATCCCAATGCTAGCACCGGCTACTCGACCGGCGTGACCGTCGCGCCCCTGACGTCCACGGCGAGCAGGTACGGCTGCCACGGCGCGCTCGCCTCGCGCTCGACGAGATCGGCGGCCGCAAGGCGCTGCGCCGGGTCGGAGCACAGCACGAGAACCGAGGGGCCGGCGCCCGAGATGACGGCGGCGAAGCCGTACGAGCGCAGCAGCGTGACGAGGCTGCTGGCCTCCGGCATCGCCGACGCGCGGTAGCTCTGGTGCAGCTTGTCCTCGGTGGCGGCGAGCAACAGCTCCGGGCTCTGGATGAGCGCGGCGATGAGCAGCGCGGACCGCGAGACATTGAACACCGCGTCCTCGTGCGGCACGGATTCCGGCTGCAGCGAGCGCGCGAGGGAAGTGGACATCACCTGGGCGGGCACGAACACGACCGGTGAGACACCCCGGTGGACGCTGAGCTTCTTGAACTGCGGCGCGCCGTTTTCGACCCAGGCGATGGTGAGCCCGCCGAACAGCGCAGGGGCGACGTTGTCGGGATGCCCCTCCATCTCGGCCGCGAGGCGGAGCAGCCGGGCCGAGTCGAGGTCGACGGCGCCGCCGAGCAGGCCCTTCGCCGCCATGATCCCGGCGACGATCGCCGCGGCCGAAGATCCCATGCCGCGGCTTTGCGGGATCGCGTTGTGCGCGATGATCGTCAGCCCGGGCATCGTCTCGCCGACGCTGTCGAAAACGTGCTGGATGGCGCGCACCACGAGGTTCGAGGAATCCGTCGCAATCTCGCCCTCGCCGACGCCGTGCACCTCGACGGCGAGGGCGGCGTCCGCGCGCGCGGTGACGTCGAGTTCGTCGTAGACCGACAGCGCCAGGCCCAGGGTGTCGAATCCGGGGCCGAGGTTGGCGGTCGTAGCCGGAACGCGCACGTGCACGCCCCGGCCGGCGGGGACGCTCACGCGTTCGCCTTCAGGCCGATCGCATCGGCCACCGCCGCAACGTCGACCGCGACGACGGTGGGCTTCGCCTCGGAGCCGTCGGCGAGGCGCAGGCCCCACTGCGGGTCCTTGAGGCCGTGCCCGGTGACCGTGACCGTGACGACGGCGCCGGCGGGGATGACGCCCGCGGCGGCGCGCTCGAGCAGCCCCGCCACGGAGATCGCGCTGGCGGGCTCGACGAAGATGCCGACCTCGGCGGCGAGGATCTTCTGCGCCTCGAGGATCGTCGAGTCGGAGATCGCCCCGAAATAGCCGTTCGTCGTGTCGCGCGCGGCGAGCGCGAGCTCCCACGAGGCGGGGTTGCCGATGCGGATGGCGGTGGCGATGGTGTCGGGGTCCTTGACCGGGTGCCCGAGCACGATGGGCGCGGCTCCCACGGCCTGGAACCCGAACATGCGCGGCAGCCTGGTCGTGCGGCCGGCCTCGGCGTCCTCGACGAAGCCGCGGGTATAGGCGGTGTAGTTGCCGGCGTTTCCGACGGGGATGAAGTGGAAGTCGGGGGCGTCGCCGAGCACGTCGACGATCTCGAACGACGCGGTCTTCTGCCCCTCGATGCGGTCGTTGTTCACCGAGTTGACGAGGTGCACGGGGTAGTTCGCCGACAGCTCGCGCGCGATCTGCAGGCAGTCGTCGAAGTTGCCCCGCACTTGCAGCAACTGGGCGCCGTGCACGATCGCCTGGCTGAGCTTGCCCATCGCGATCTTGCCCTCGGGCACGAGGACGACGGACTGGATGCCGGCGTAGGCGGCGTAGGCGGCGGCGGAGGCCGAGGTGTTGCCGGTCGAGGCGCAGATGACAGCCTTCGCGCCATGCTCGACGGCCTTCGAGATCGCCATCGTCATCCCGCGATCCTTGAAGGAGCCGGTGGGGTTCATCCCCTCGAATTTGATGTGCACCTGCGCCCCGGTGCGGCGACTCAGCGCCGGCGCGGGGATGAGGGGGGTGCCGCCCTCGCCGAGGGTGACGATCGGAGTGGCGTCCGTCACGTCGAGGCGGTCGGCGTACTCGCGCAGCACGCCCTGCCACTGATGCGTCATCTCAGGCTCCTTCGATTCTCAGCACGCTGGCGACGTCGGTGACGACGCTGCTCGCGCGCAACGCCTCGACAGTCGCGGCGAGCGCGGCCTCGAGGGCATGGTGGGTTCCAATGACGAGGCTCGCGGTCGGGGCGTCCGCGCCCGCCGCAGCGGTCTGCTGCACGGTCTCGATCGACGTGCCCTGCTCGGCGAAGATCGAGGCGATCGTCGCGAGCACGCCGGGCTCGTCGGCGACACGCAGGGTGATGAGGTAGCGGGTGCGCGCAGATTCGATGCCGAGCAGCGGCAGCTTGGCGTGAGTGGATTCCCCGACCCCCGGCCCGCCCGCGATATGGCGACGCGCCGCCGAGACCACGTCGCCGAGGACGGCTGACGCGGTCTGCAATCCGCCCGCGCCGGCGCCATAGAACATGAGGTCGCCGGCGGCCTCGGCCTGGACGAACACTGCGTTGTTACCGCCGTGGACCGCCGTGAGCGGGTGCTGCTGCGGCACGAGGGCCGGGTACACCCGCGCCGAGACGCCCTCGAGGCCGTCGGCGGTGGTGACGCGCTCGCAGATGCCGAGGAGTTTGACGACGTAGCCGAGCGACCTGGCGCGTTCGACGACCTCAGGGGTGACATCCCCGATGCCCTCGCGGTACACCGCCGAGAGCGGCACGGCGGTGTGGAAGGCGAGGCCGGCCAGGATTGCGACCTTCTGCGCGGCGTCGTAGCCGTCGACGTCGAGTGTCGGGTCGGCCTCGAGATAGCCGAGCTCGAAGGCGAGCTTCATCGCCTCGTCCTTGGTTGCGCCGTGCTCGGTCATCCGGTCGAGGATGAAGTTCGTCGAGCCGTTGACGATACCGAAGATGCGCTGGATGCGATCGCCCGCGAGGCTCTCGCGCAGCGGCCGGATGATCGGGATGGCGGCGCCGACGGCCGCCTCGTAGTAGAGCTGCGCGCCGACCTGCTCGGCGGCGTCGAAGAGCTCGGGGCCGTGCTCGGCGAGCAGCGCCTTGTTACCCGTGATGACGTCTGCGCCCGAATTCAGCGCCTTGAGGATGAGCGTCTTGGCCGGCTCGATGCCGCCCAAGAGCTCGACAACGATGTCCGCACCGAGGACAAGGCGCTCGGCGTCCGTCGTCAGGAGCTCGCGAGGCAGGTCAACGGTTCGCTTCGCGTCGAGGTCGCGCACGGCGATGCCGACGAGCTCAAGGCGGGCGCCGACGCGTGCGCCGAGCTCGTCACCGCCCTCCAGCAGGAGCTTCGCGACCTGGGCGCCGACCGTCCCCGCGCCGAGGAGGGCAATGCGCAGAGTGCGATATTCGATCATCAGCGGACGGCTCCGACGTCACGGGACAACAGGTCGGCCTCGGTCTCGCCGCGGACGATGACGCGAGCGGTGCCGGCATGGACCGCGACGACGGCGGGGCGGGCACTGTGATTGTAGTTGCTCGACAGCGACCAGCAGTAGGCGCCGGTGGCGGGCACGGCGACGAGGTCGCCGGGCCGCACATCGCCCGGCAGGTAGTCGGCGTTCACGACGATGTCGCCCGACTCGCAGTGGCGCCCTGCGATGCGCACGAGCTGCGCCGGGGCCGCCGAGGTGCGGGAGGCGATCCGCACGCCGTAGTCGGCACCGTACAGTGCGGGGCGCACATTGTCGCTCATGCCCCCGTCGACGCTCGCGTAGAGGCGGATCGCGGTCTCGCCGCCCGCCAGCGACACCTCGACGGGCTTGGTGGTGCCGACCTCGTAGAGGGTGATGCCGGCGTTGCCGACGACCCAGCGGCCGGGCTCGAAGCAGACGGTGGGCACGGGGATGCCGCGCTCGGCGCACTCCCCCGCGACGGCGCGTGCGATGTCGGCGGCGAGCGCCTCGATGGGCTCGGGGTCGTCGGCCGCGGTGTAGGCGATGCCGAAGCCGCCGCCAAGGTTGAGCTCGGGCACCGGACCGCCCTCGAGCAGGTCGGCGTGCACCGCGACGAGGCGGCGGGCGGACTCGGCGAAGCCCTCCGAACCGAAGATCTGCGAGCCGATGTGGCAGTGCAGGCCCACGAACTCGAGACTGGCGAAGCTGCGAAGGAATGCGACGGCGCCCGGCACCTGCGCGAGCGGGATGCCGAACTTCTGGTCCTCGTGCGCCGTGGCGAGGAAGTCGTGGGTGTGGGCATGCACACCGGTGCTCACGCGCAGCCGTACCCGCTGGCGGCGGAAGTGGCGGCTCGCGGCATCCGCCACACGCTCGATCTCCTGCAGCGAGTCGATGATGATGGTGCCGACGCCCGCGCCCACGGCGCGGTCGATCTCGGCGAGCGACTTGTTGTTGCCGTGCAGTCCGATGCGGGATGCCTCGACATCCGCCGCGAGGGCGACGGCGAGCTCTCCCCCGGTGCACACGTCGATGCCGAGCCCGGACTCGGTCACCCACCGGGCGACCGCGGTCGAGAGGAACGCCTTGCCCGCGTAGTAGACGCGCACCGCGGCGCCCACCTCGGCGAAGGCCGTCTCGAGCGCCTCGCGCACGCGCACCGCCCGCGCCCGCACCATCCCCTCGTCGAGGACGTAGAGCGGGGTGCCGAAGCGCGCCGCGAGTTCGGTCGTCGCGGCCCCGCCGACCGAGAGGATGCCGGCGGCGTCGCGCGCGGCGGACGCCGGCCACACCGCGCCGTCGAGCGCGTTGGCGTCGTCGGGCAGGCGCAGCCAGTCGGGGGCGAGGGGGCTTTCGGGCATGGCTACATCCTGTCGGGCGCGCTGACGCCGAGAAGGCCGAGGCCGTTGCGGATGACCTGGCCGGCGGCGTCGTTGAGCCACAGGCGGGTGCGGTGGACATCGCCCACCGGCTCGTCGCCCTGCGGGATGACCCGGCAGGCGTCGTACCAGCGGTGGTAGAGCCCGGCGACCTCTTCGAGGTAGCGGGCGACCCGGTGCGGCTCGCGCACCTCGGCGGCGTGGGCGACGGTGCGCGGGAATTCCTGCAGCGCGCCGAGCAGCGCGGCCTCCGTCTCGTGCACGAGCAGTTCGGGCGCGAAGGCGCTGCGGTCGACGCCGGCTGCCGCGGCGTTGCGCGCGACGGAGGCCGTGCGCGCGTGGGCGTACTGCACGTAGTAGACGGGATTGTCGTTGCTGTGCTTGGCGAGCAGGTCGAGGTCGAGGTCGAGCGGGGTGTCGCTCGAGGAGCGCACCAGGGCGTAGCGGCCGGCATCCACCCCCACCGCGTCCACGAGGTCGTCGATGGTGACGATGTTGCCCGCGCGCTTGCTCATGCGCACCGGCTGGCCCTCCTTGAGGAGGTTGACCATCTGCCCGATGAGCAGCTGCAGGTTGACGTTCGGAGTGTCGCCGAAGGCGGCCGCCATCGCCATCATGCGGCCGACGTAGCCGTGGTGATCGGCACCGAGCATGATGATGTTCTGCTCGAAGCCGCGGTCGCGCTTGTTGCGGTAGTAGCCGAGGTCGCCCGACATGTAGGCGGGTTCGCCGTTGGAGCGAATGATGACGCGGTCCTTGTCGTCGCCGAACTTCGTCGTGGCGAGCCAGGTGGCGCCGTCCTTCTCGTAGATGTGGCCGAGTTGGCGCAGGTGCGCGATCGCCTTGTCGACAGCGCCGGACTCGTGCAGGGAGTCCTCGTGGAAGTAGACGTCGAAGTCGACGCCGAAGTCGTGGAGCTTCTGCTTGATCTCCTCGAACATGAGGGTCACGCCGATCGAGCGGAACACCTCCTGCTGCTCGTCGCGGCTCAATGCGGCGAAGTCGCCGTCGTACTTGACGACGACCTGGTCGGCGATTTCGGAGATGTACGCGCCGCCGTAGCCGTCCTCGGGAGTGGGCTCGCCAAGGTGGCTCGCCAGCAGGCTGCGGGCGAAGCGGTCGATCTGCGAGCCGTGGTCGTTGAAGTAGTACTCGCGCGTGACGAGCCCGCCCTCGGCGGCGAGGATACGGGCAAGGCTGTCGCCGACGGCCGCCCAGCGCACCCCGCCCATGTGGATCGGGCCGGTGGGGTTCGCGGAGACGAACTCGAGGTTGATCGTCACGTCGTCGTAGAGGTGGCCGTGACCGTATGCCTCGGCCGCCTCGACGATGGTCTTCGCAAGGGCGCCCGCCGCCGCGGCATCCAGTCGCAGGTTGATGAAACCGGGGCCGGCGACCTCAGCGGATGCCACGCCCGGGATGCCCGTCGCGCCGGCCGCGACCTCGGCGGCCAGGTCGCGCGGGTTCGTGCCGAGCGGTTTGGCGAGTTTGAGGGCGATGGAGGTCGCCCAGTCGCCGTGCTCGCGATTCTTGGGGCGCTCGAGGACCACGTCCTCGGGCGCCAGCGCGACCTCGACACCGGCCTCGCGGACGCGCTCGACGATGGGGTCGATGAGCGCGAACAGAGCGGCCTGGAGGTCTGCGGGAGTCACGACCCTCGATTCTATCGGCGGCATCTGGCGTGCCGGTCGGCGAGCGCGCGGCGCCCTCGCCTACGCTCACGGTATGAGCAGGCTCCAGCCCCTTCTCCGCCGCACCATCCCCGTCATCGCGCTGGGCGCGGCGAGCGTGCTGCTGCTCTCCGCATGCTCGGTCTTCTTCCCTGGTGGGACGACCCCGCCGTCGGCGGATTCCGCCTCGCCGACCGGCACCGCGACTACCTCCGCCACGCCCACCGAGACCGCGACGGCGACCAGCGCGCCGCCCACCCAGACCGCCGTGCCGATCGCCCTGGCCTGCGATCAGCTCTGGACCTCGGACCAGGTGTACTCGTTCAACCCGAACTTCGGACCGAACCCCTCCTACGCCACCGCAGCAGGTTCTCTCGCGGCGCAGGTCATCACTGCCAGCGGCGTCGCCTGCGGCTGGGCGAGCCAGTCCGACGGCGGCAGGGTCGAGATCGCCGTCGCCAAGCCGTCGCCCGACGACTACACCCTCTACAGCGGACAGGCGGCCGAGAAGTCGCGGGTCGTACCGACCTACGGCACCGACGCAGGCACCACCGGCTACTTCAGTGCCGACACCGGTACGGCACAGGTCTTCACGAACGGCTACTGGATCGTCGTCGACTCGAACATGTTCCAGGAGCCGGGCGATGCCGAGGAGATCGTCGCCGACGTGGAGAAGAACCTGCCGTAGCGCGGGCAGCGCCCTCGCATCGTCAGGGGTGGCGCGACGCCTCGAACGCTCTCGTCGGCAGGGGTGGCGGTGATGAGGTAGAGCCGGGCGCGGCGGCGACACGGACAAGTGTCCCTGCCCGCCGCCCGGCGACAACAGGGGCCGGCATCGAATCGGGTGGTTTTCGTTGTGCGCCGGCACAGTCTCGGGTTAGCCTCGCTCCGATGTCCGGCACCACCGCCTCCCCGACCGCACCCGCGCCGATCGCCGCGCTCGAGAGTGCGCTCGAGAGTGTCGCCGACGAGGTCACCGCCGACATCCTCAAGGCCGAGGCGGCCTATCGGCGATTCCCGAACGCGGTGCTCACGCACGACACGATCCGCGAGCACGCCATCGACAACCTGCGGCAGATCACGGCCGCGCTCGCCGGGCGGCCCGATTCCGTCGAGCCCGCCCAGGCCTCCGGCCACTACAACGCCGAACTGGGGGTGCCGCTCGCCAGCGTGCTCCACGCCTACCGCCTCGCCGGGCTGCGGATGTGGCAGGAGCTCGTCACGCTCGCCGGCGACAACACCGAACCGGGTGACATGCTTGCGCTGTCGACGTCGCTCTGGCACACCATCGACCGCTATTCGACGGCATCCGCCGAGGCGTACTATTCCGTCCTCGATGAGCGCGGGCGGCGCGACGAGCAGACCAGGCGCGTGACGCTCATGGGTCTGCTCAACGGCGACGGCGCGGCGAGCCAGGGCACGGTGCGGCACATCCTCGACCTGCCGGGCAAGGCCTCGTTCGTCGTCGTCGTCGCGGAGCTCAGCGGCCAGGGCGACCCTCCCCCGGTCGTCGGGAGCCGCTCGCACGGCCGCGCCGTCACGGCGACGTGGGTGCAGTCGGCCGAGGAGCACATCGGATTGCTCGCCGCGGCCACCCCCGAGGCGATCCACGCCGTCGTCGACGAACTGCACCTCACCGCCAGGGCGCGGGTAGGGGTGAGCCGACCCTTCGCCGCGCTGGGCGAGGCCCCTGAAGCGCAGCGCCAGGCGAAGACGGCGCTGAAGTGCCTGCCGCCCGGCGCGGCCGGGACAACCCAGTATGGAAATGCGCCGCTCGACGCGCTGCTCGCGTCGAATGACAAGCGCACTCTCGAGTATGCGACGACGGTCTTCGCCGGCCTCGACAGGCTCGATCAGCGCGACGCGGCAGCCCTCGTCGACACGCTCGAGGCCTGGTTCGACAACGGCGGATCCTCGGCAGCGGCGGCAGCGGCGCTGCACTGTCACCGCAACACGGTCCTCAACCGGCTGAGCCGCATCGCAGACCTCACCAGCCGCTCGGTCTCCGACCCCAAGGAGTCGGCTGAGCTCTACGCGGCGCTGCGGGCGAGGCGGCTATCGCCTCGCCCGCAGCATCCCTAGTCGCGCCAGCCCACCCCTAGGCGACGCGCGACTGCGTACCCGCAGCGGCGAACGGCCGGCGGGTGGTCAGGTGCGCAAGGGCACCGACATTATCGAGAAGACCGCGCTCCGACGCGAGGGCGTACAGCCACGAGGGCCGGTCACCGCCCACGAAGGCGTCTGCGATGATCTTCAGCGCGGAGGACCGCGCGTGGGCTGAGTCGAGACGGTGCCCGACGGCGAGGTACTCGTCACCGACGATCTCGAATCGTGCGAGCGAAACGCGCGGGGAATCCGGCGCCTCCGTCATGAGAACGACGTCGACGCACTCGGGGTGGTCCGAGTCGAGGTCGTGCGAGCGCTCGAGCCACGACCAACTGCAACCGGGACGGCCTACCGACCAGCCGGCCGACGCGTAGACCTCGGCGTCGCCAGGCTCGACGTAGGCGATGATCTGCGAGTACCACAGTGCAGCGGCTTCGCTCATCGCCGTGCCGAGCAGGTCGGCGCTCACGCAGCCTGCACGGTACGACGGCAACACGGCGAGCTGGCGCAGGACGGCGGTGTTGTGGTCCCACTGGTCGGCACCGGCCTGGTCGGCGTCGGCCTGGTCGGCGTCGGCCTGGTCGGCACAGTCGCCCTCGCGTGGCAGCACGCGCGGGCTTGTGAAGACGTAGCCCACGATCCGGCCAAGGTGCTCGGCCACGAGGAAAATGTGGCGGGCCTGCTGCTCGGACGGAAGCTGGAAGAAGCGCTCGATCGGCGCGCGGTGGTCAGCGTGCAGCGCGTGGGCGAGCGCAGTCAACTCGGCCTGGTCGCAGGCAGCCGCGCGACGGACGGCGGGGGCGCCGTCCTTCACGCGGGGAGTCAACTCGGTCAGAGTCACGGGAACTCGTCTCTCTCGGGTCCGATCGGATCGAAGCGTGCGATCACTGCTGTTCTATATGGGGATGTCCGCTGCTCCGAAACGGGTTCCATCGCGGTTCGGAATCCGCGGTGGAAAACACCTAGTGAGCGGCGCCCGGCCGGATCTGGTCAGATGTCCAGGTCCGATGGAACCGAATGCGGCGCAGCGGACATCACTGTTATGAAAGCGGACCAGGGGCCGCCGATTCCGGGGGAATCGAAACCGAGCGGGGGCGGGTTGATGCGGAAGGTCGAGGGGTGCGAAATGGCTCTCAGCACGCCACATAAGATGTGCGCATGGCGCAGCCCGGACGCGACTCCGACTCGGACGCGGCCCTCTGGCTCGAGGCCACGCACGGCGGAAGCAGCGCGTTTGCGGCGATCTTCGATCGCCATCGCGTACGGGTGTTCCGCAAGGCCTACCGCAGCATCCAGAACGCCGCAGATGCGGAAGACGTCGTAGCGATGGTCTTTCTCGAGGCGTGGAAGAAGCGCGACGACGTCCGGTTCGTCGACGGCTCGGTGCTGCCGTGGCTGCTCGCCATGACCGGCTACGTCACCCTCAACGTCGAGCGCAGCAAGCGCCGCCACGGCATTGCGCTCTCGAAGCTGCCCCTCGACGAGGCCGAGCGCGACTGGAGCGAGGACGTCTCGGAGGACCTCGACCGCGCCCACCAGTGGGCCCAGGTACGCACGGCGATCGCCCGGCTCGGCGAACGCGACCAGGTCATGCTGCAGCTCGCCATCGTCGACGACCTCTCCACCCAGGAGGTTGCCGCAGCTCTTGACATCCCGGTCGGCACGGTCAAGTCGCGGCTTTCCCGCGCTCGCACCAGACTGCGGGAAGAGTTCGACAAGGCCGGCATCGCGTCCGACTTCGACGCGGCAGGAGGTGACCAATGAGCGCTGAGGAGCGCGAGGGGATGATCCCCGAGATGTCGGTCGTGCGCACCGCTGCGATCGAGCGCCTGCTCATGGACACGATCCAGGGCGAGCCTGCCGCGCGCCGCCGCCGCGTTCGCAGCCGGGTGCTCGCCTGGGGCACCGTCGGCGTCGTCGCGATCGCTGCGGCGACCGCTGGTGCGACGTTAATCCACGGACCGGCGCCGGTGACCAACAACACGCTGGTGCACTGCCTCGCCAATGCGGACGCCTCGTTGGTCAATACTGCAGGCGACCCCGCGGTGACGATCGTTGTCGGCACCGCCGGAGCCCCGGTGGTTCCGAACTACCTGGCAGCGTGCACGACGAACTGGCAGCACGGGTACTTCGATCGCCTGGGCCAGACGACGGTCGCAGCGCACACTCCTGGACATGCGCCGAGCGCCCTGACCGTGTGCGTGTTGCCTGACGGCTCTCCTGCCGTCGTTCCCGGCGCAGCGGATGTGTGTTCCGCAATCGGCCTCGCGACGTGGAAATCCTCGTAGAACGACCTGTTAGACGTCTCGTCCGCCGCTCACAGACAGCGGCGCCTGCTACCAGAATCGGACTGAACTCGTCTGGTCGTTACGGCTGTAAAAGTTCGCGCAGTTCGGGGTGCAGACGAGGTTGGCGCCGCCGTAATAGGTGTTCTGGAACACCTGGACCCAGCACTGACTGGCTCCCCTGGCAGAGCTGGCGACATCGTTCCAGCCGCTCGGCATGGATGTGATCCCGTAAGTGTTGCCGTTGATGCACTCGCCGCTGCCGTAGAACGTCAGGCTCGAGCCGCTGTAGTTCACGTCCTTGTAGAGCGTGCCGAGGACGTAGGAGTACGAGGAGAGCAGGCCGATGTCAGTCGTTGTTCCCGCGGAATCCGTGATCGACGACGTGTCAGCAGCGGCGACACCCTGCGCCTGCATATAGCTGGCTGCCTCGTCCGTGGTGTCGAAGCAGGTCGCGGTCAGGGGCGTGTCATTGATGTCGGCTACGCACCGCTGACCGGCCGGGTCATCGGTGAACGAGTTGCCGTACGGGTCCTGATACTTGTGGTGGCCGCCGAAAACACCGACGTAGTTGAACG
This sequence comes from Gryllotalpicola sp., assembly GCF_027352875.1. Lineage (NCBI taxonomy): Bacteria > Bacillati > Actinomycetota > Actinomycetes > Micrococcales > Microbacteriaceae > Gryllotalpicola > Gryllotalpicola sp. The sequence goes on along the minus strand of NZ_DAIEII010000066.1, from coordinate 13,613 downwards.
GACCCCAATGAGACCCTCCCGGGCCCGCATCCACGCCGGAGCCGGCGGCGGACGAGACGGCGGGGGCCTCGACGGTCGCGACCGAGACGATGGCGGGCACCGCGACGAGTGCGGCAGCGGCGATCGCAGCGACGATCACCTTGGCACGTGCAGAACTGAGAAGAGACCTCACGCGACGAGCCTAAAGGGCAACGGTCGGCTCTCCAACCCCTGAGCAGCAGCGAGTTCTTCCCCCAAACAGGGGTGGGCGGGCGGATGACGGCGGCAGCCGCGGTCGCAGGACGGCAGCACCGTGATTGCCAGGGTTCTAGGGGATTCGCGCGCTAGCGTGTGAAGCAGCGATCGGCGTCTTGCCTTTGGCACGAACCGGCCCTCGGGGCCGACGATCGGATTGGCGCCACATGGCCGCATCCACCACTCCCGCGTCGCTTGCAACACTCGGCGAAAGTAGGCTCGGCGCGATCCGCGCCACCGTGCCGCGGACGGGCCCACGCGTCGACATGATCGCGTCGTACACCGAGTTGTCGCGCCGGGTGCGCGATCGCGGCCTGCTCGGGCGCAGTCGGCTGTTCTACTTCGCTATCGTCGCCGCACTCCTCGTCGCCTTCGGCGGGGTGGCCGTCGGCATGGTTCTGCTCGGCGATAGCTGGTTCCAGCTCCTCTTGGCGGGGGCACTGGGGTTGATCTTCACCCAGTCGGCGTTCCTCGCGCATGAGGCTGCGCACCGCGCAATCCTGAGCAGCGGCCCCGCGAACGATCGGCTCGGCCGGTTCGTCGGAACCTTCGTGGTCGGCATGAGCTACTCGTGGTGGATGAACAAGCACAGCCGCCACCACGCGAATCCGAACCAGATCGGCAAGGACCCCGACATCGATATCGACACCATCTCCTTCCTCGAGGAGGATGCGGCGAAGCAGCGGGGAATCCTCGCCTGGATAACGCGGCGCCAGGGCTACCTGTTCTTCCCGCTGCTGTGCTTCGAAGGGCTCAACCTGCACTGGATCTCGATGCGCCTGCTCGTCTCCCCGGCCGAGGTCAAGCACCGCCGATACGAGATCGCGATGATCGCGGCCCGCTTCGCGCTCTACCTCGGCGCGTTGTTCTGGTTCCTGCCGCCGGGGATGGCCGCCGCGTTCCTCGGCGTGCAGCTCGCCGTGTTCGGCGTGTACATGGGCGCATCGTTCGCCCCGAACCACAAGGGAATGCCGATCGTGCCCGCAGATGTCAAGCTCGACTTCCTCAGCAAGCAGGTGCGCACCTCGCGGAACGTGTCCGGCGGCTGGTGGGCGACGATCCTCTTCGGCGGGCTCAACTACCAGATCGAGCACCACCTCTTCCCCAGCATGGCGCGTCCGCAGCTGTCGAAGGCCCGCGTCATCGTGCGCGAGCACTGCGCGCAGGCCGGAGTGCCCTACACTGAAACAACGCTGGCTGAGTCATACGCCATCGTCACCGCCTATCTCAATCGAGTCGGCCTTCAGGCACGAGATCCTTTCGCCTGCCCGATGGTGGCTCAATACCGCGGCGCCTAGCGCACGCCTCCCCCTTTCCTTTACGCTTTCCCTGCTGCACCACGCCGATGGCGATCGGAGTGCGGCATCCCCTCCCCCACATCCGTCCGCGGCTCCGAGCCGCGGCATACAGGGCCGCGACCGCGGCCCGAGAGCACAAGAAAAAGAAAGAACACGACATGGCCACCGGCACCGTCAAATGGTTCAACTCCGAAAAGGGCTTCGGCTTCATCGCCCCTGACGACGGCTCCGCCGACGTTTTCGCCCACTTCTCCGCCATCACCGGCAGCGGATTCCGCAACCTCGAAGAGGCGCAGAAGGTCGAATACGACCTCGAGCGCGGTCAGAAGGGCCCCCAGGCCGCGAACATCCGCCCGCTCTGAGAGCGGCACGGCCCCTCGCGGGCCGAATGGCGGAAGCCGGGCGCGGCACTGAGGTGCGGCGCCCGGCTTCCGCCGTTAAGCTCCGGCCCTCAGGCGAGCGACAGGAAGAGCCTCTCGAGCTCGTCGAGTGAGAGATCTGCGGCATCGGAGCCCTGCCCCGCCTCGTCATTGCCGAGGCAATCCTTCATCGCGGTTGCCACGATCTGGAACCCGGCCCTGTCGAGTGCCGAGCTGACCGCTGCGAGCTGGGTGACGACATCGCGGCACCCCGCGCCCCCCTCCATCGCCGTGACGACCGCGGCGAGTTGACCCTGCGCGCGCCGCAACCTGTTGATGATCTTCTTCTGCGCGTCTATCGCGTTCGAATCGCCCATGAGAGCTTCTCCACCTTCCGCTTTGTGCATCGCTCGTTGTGCAACGATACCCCATGGGGTATATTGGCAAATTATACCCGGTGGGGTATCCAATGCGTTGAAACGGGGAGCGATCTATGTGTTATGCGGTGAAGTGCACGACGTGCGGAAAGACGACGTGGGCCGGGTGCGGGCAGCATATCGACCAGGTGCGGCGCGGCGTGCGCGCATCCGAGTGGTGCCCGGGGCACCCGACGGAGCCGTCGAGCAGCGGCTTCCTATCCCGGCTGTTCGGAAGAGCGTGAGCTTGTGAGGGAGAACGCGATGACCGCTGCGCACCCGGAGGCGAGGCCATGAGGATCGTGATCGTCGGCGGCGTGGCCGGCGGCATGTCCACGGCGACCCGGCTGCGACGGCTGGACGAGGAGTCTGAGATCGTTGTCTTCGAACGCGGTCCAGAGGTCTCGTACGCCAATTGCGGACTCCCGTACTACGTCGGCGGGGTGATCTCCGAGCGGTCCCAGCTGCTACTCCAGACGCCGGAGTCCCTGCACCGCCGGTTCCGACTCGACGTCCGCGTACGCCACGAAATTCTCACCATCGACCGCGGCGCGAAGACGGTGACCGTCCGCGACACCGTCCGCAACACCGAGGCGCTCGAGCCCTACGACAAACTCGTCCTCGCAGTCGGCGCCCAACCGCGTATTGCATCCGATCTCGGCGGCATTCCGGTGCGGAACATGCGCACCGTCGAAGATGCCGACGAGATCATCGCCGTGCTGCCCGAGCACGGCCACCGTGCGGTCGCCGTGCTCGGAGGCGGATACACCGGGCTCGAAGCCGCTGAGAACCTCGCCCACCGAGGTGCCCTCGTCACGCTCGTTCACCGCGGACCGCATCTGCTCTCACCCCTCGACCCCGAGATGACGTCGCCGGCGATCGCGACACTGCGCGCTCATGGCGTCGAGGTACGCCTCAATACCGATGTCACCGGTGCCGATGCCGACGGACTGCAGCTCAGCGACGGCTCTCACCTACCCGTCGCCCTCGTGGTGGATGCCACCGGCATCACGCCCGAGACCTGGCTGGCGAAGCACGCCGGCCTGCTCCTGGGACCGACGGGTGGCATCCATGTCGACGAGCACTGCCGCACCAGCGACCCGGATATCTTTGCCGTCGGCGACAGCGTGGAGAAGAACGATCTCGTCGGCGGCAGCCCGGCACTCGTCGCCATGGCCGGCCTCGCGAACCGGCATGGCCGGATGGTCGCCGACATCATCGCCGGAGGCTCCCCCACGATGGCCCCCGCACTCGGCACTGGAATCGTCGAGATCTTCGGCCTCGCCCTCGCCAAGGTCGGCTGGAGCGAACGGAGGGCACGCGAGGCCGGAATACCGCACTACGTCGTACACGTTCATCCCGGTTCCCACGCCGGGTACTACCCCGGCGCCGAGACACTCGCGATGAAACTCATCGCCGCATCGGACGATGATCGCATCCTCGGGGCCCAGGTCGTCGGTCGCGACGGGGTCGACAAGCGCATCGACGTCATCGCGACCGCGATGCAGGCCGGCATTCCCGCCGCGCGACTCGCCGGGCTCGAGCTCGCCTATGCTCCGCAATTCGGCTCGGCCAAAGACGCCGTCAACATCCTCGGCTACGTCGCCGAGAACACGCGCACCGGCACCACCCCCACCGTCCAGTGGCATGAGCTCGACGCGGCCTGTGCCGCCGGGGCGACTCTCTTAGACGTCCGCGACCGGGTCGAGTTCGACGCCGGATCGATTCCGGGCGCCATCAATATCCCGCTCGACGAACTTCGCGCCCGGCGCGACGAGCTGCCCGACGGCGAGCTGATCGTCCACTGCCAGGTCGGTCAACGCGGGCACTATGCCACGCGCATTCTCGCGCAGTGGGGCCGTCGCGTGCGCAACCTGGACGGCGGCTACCGCACCTGGCTCGCAGGGGAGTTCAGCGGATAGCAGCCGGCAGACCTCGCCCCGAGGCCGGCGGCCAGGGTCGCACGCCAGTACCCGGAATCCGTCAGGCGGCGAGCAACCGTGGCGCGAGCTCCTCGACCCGCTGGGCGAGGTCCTCGAGCGCGGCGTCGAAGGCCTGGTCGGTGCCGGCCGGCACCGGGTCCGGCACCGACCAGTGCAGCGCCGAGGTCGCGCCAAGCTCTTCGTAGGCGTTGTCGCAGACCGCGACCACCCAGTCGCCGGCTTCCAGGACGTCCGCGAGCGCCCGGGATTTCTGCGACCGGAGCACGAGACCGTGACGTTCGGCTGCCGCGACCGCGCCAGGGGCGACCCCCTCGGCGGGCTTCGTCCCCGCGGAGGCCACGGGCACGGCACTGCGGAGACTCCACAGCGCGGCGGCGAGCTGCGAGCGGGCCGAGTTCGCCCGGCACACGAACACCACGCGATGCGCGCTCAGCGCGGGGGCGGTCACGCGCGCATCCAGCGCACCCGGCACCAGGCGCACATAGCTGCGCCGCCGGTCGGCCTCGGACCGCGAGCGCGTCACCAGGCCGGCGTGCTCGAGGACGTTGAGGTGGTGCGCGAGCAGGTTTGAGGGAATGCCGCCCAACCGGGCGCTCAACTCGGTCGGCGAGAGGTCGCCGAGCGTCAGGAGATCGCCGATCCGCAGCCGCTGCGGGTCGGCGAGCGCCGCATGGCGCGCCGCACGAATCGTCAGATCATTTAGCTCAGCTGTCATTGCCTCAATGTTGACTGAGTCAGATGAATCCGTCAAGATGGTGCCGCCATGACCCCCTCTGCCACAGTCACCACTGCCCTCTGGCGTCGCACGCTCGCCGAATTCCTCGGAACCGGCCTGCTCGTCACCGTCGTCGTCGGCTCCGGCATCGCCGCCGCGCAGCTCTCGCCGGGCGACACCGGTCTCGAACTGCTCGAGAACTCGCTCGCGACCGCCCTCGGACTGGCGGTGCTCATCCTGCTGTTCGCACCGATCAGCGGTGCGCACTTCAACCCCGTCGTCACGCTCGTCGACGCGGTGCTCGGCGGCCGACCGTGGCGCGAGGTCCCGGCCTTTCTCGTCGCGCAGTTCGCCGGGGCGATCGGCGGCAGCGTTCTCGCGAACGCCATGTTCGGCGTCGGCACCGCGCTGTCGACCACGGAGCGCGCCTCCGCCGGGCATCTGCTCGGCGAGGTCGTCGCCACCGCCGGCCTCGTGCTGCTCATCTTCGTGCTCGCGCGCACAACCCATTCGCTTGCCGTCGCGCCCGCGGTCGGCGCCTACATCGGGGCGGCGTACTGGTTCACGTCGTCGACCTCGTTCGCCAACCCTGCGGTGACGATCGGGCGCGTCTTCACCGACACCTTCGCTGGGATCGCCCCCGGCTCGACCCCCGGATTCCTCGGGGCCCAGCTCGTCGGCGCGGCCGTCGGCCTCGGCCTGCTTCTCCTGCTCCTCCCGCCGCGAAAGGCCTGATCATGCCCCACATCGTCGCCATCGGCGGCTCTGACGCCGGTATCTCGGCGGCGCTGCGCGCCCGCGAGCTCGACCCCTCGGTCGAGGTCACGGTCGTGGTCGCAGACCGCTACCCGAACTTCTCGATCTGCGGCATCCCCTACTACTTCTCGGGCGAGGTGCAGCCCTGGCAGTCGCTCGCGCACCGCACCGCGGCCGACCTCGAAGCCACCGGAATGCGGCTGCGCCTCGACACCCTCGCGACCGAGATCGATGCGGACGGCAAACGCCTGGTCGTCCGGAACGCCGACGGCAGCCTGCACGTCATCTCCTACGACGAGCTCGTCGTCGGCACCGGCGCGCTGCCCTCGCGCGCAGGCATAGACGGCCTCGACGCCCTCACCGCCGCGGACGGCGTCCACGTCATCCACTCGATGGGCGACACCTTCGCGCTGGATGCCGACCTCGAGGCGCGCCGTCCCGAGACCGCCATCATCGTCGGCGCCGGCTACGTCGGGCTCGAGATGGCCGAGGCCTTCACGGCCCGCGGCATCCGGGTGACGCAGCTGCAGCGCGGTCCGGAGGTGCTCTCGACCCTCGACCCCGAACTCGGCGCGCTCGTGCACGAGGAGCTCGCCGCGCACGACGTCGAGGTGGTCGTCGGCGCCGCGGTCGGGCGGATCGAGAAGACGGCTGCCGGTCTTTCCGTCAGCGGCGTGCGCGACGGCGAGCCGTTCACCCGCACCGCCGACCTCGTGCTCGTCGTCGTCGGCGTCCGCCCGAATGCTGAGCTGCTGGAGCGTGCGGGGGCGACGCTCGGCGCCGGCGGCGCGGTCGTCGTCGACGAGCGCATGCGCACCGGAATCCCCCACGTCTATTCGGCCGGCGACGGCACCGTCACCCGCCACCGGCTGCTCGGCACGACATACCTGCCGCTCGGCACCACCGCGCACAAGCAGGGCAGAGTCGCCGGCGAGAACGCGCTCGGCGGCGACGCGGTGTTCGCGGGTTCGGTCGGCACGCAGGTCGTCAAGGTGTTCGACCTCGTCGCCGCCCGCACCGGACTGCGGCAGCGCGAGGCCGAGGCCGCCGGGTACTCGCCTCGGACGAGCACCGCGGCCGCCGACGATCACAAGCGCTATTACCCGGGCGCGCATCCGATCCGGTTCCGGATCACCGGCGATGTCCGCGACGGGCGGCTGCTCGGCGCCCAGCTCGTCGGCACGCTCGGCACCGAGGTCTCGAAGCGCGTCGATACGTACGCCACCGCCCTCTATGCCGGGCTCACCGTCGAGCAGCTCAGCGAGCTCGACCTCAGCTACACGCCGCCGCTCGGCTCGCCGTGGGATGCCGTGCAGGTCGCGGCGCAGGCCTGGGGGTAGCGATGGTGCCCCACTCGGCACCCCGGAGGTACGGCACCGGGTGCCAAAAGGTGGAAGGATAGAGGCATCCCGAGGGGTCTCGACGACGAGCACCTGCCCGCCGCGGGACGCCACCGATCACCCGCCCGCGTCGCGGGCGACAACAGGAAGGCACCACCATGGGGCTGCTCGAAGGCAAGACCGTATTCATCACCGGCGGGGGGCGCGGTCAGGGCCGAGCGCACGCCGTCGCGTCGGCACGTGAGGGCGCCGACATCCTCTTCGTCGACACGACGAAGCCGTTCGCGAGCGTGCCTTACCCGCACACGACGGCGGCGGACATGGCCGAGACGGTGCGACTGGTCGAAGAGCAGGACCGTCGGGTGCTGTCCATCGAGGCGGACGTGCGCGACCAGGCGGCTCTCGATGGCGCGGTCGCCCAGGGGATCGCGCAGTTCGGGAAGATCGACGTGCTGATCGCCAACGCCGGCATCTGGACGCTGGCGCCGATCGCGGACATCACCAAGGAGACCTGGCAGGAGATGATCGACATCAACCTGACCGGCGTGTTCCAGAGCGTCAAGAGCGTCGTCAAGCACATGATCGAGCGTCAGACCGGTTCGATGGTGCTCACCTCGTCGATCAACGGCCTGGAGGGCGGTCCCGGCTACGCCCACTACGCAGCCGCGAAGTTCGGCGTCGTCGGCCTGATGAAGTCGCTCGCGCTCGACCTCGGCCCGCACGGCATCCGCGTCAACACGGTGAACCCGGGCGCCATCCTCACCGGCATGACCGACAACCAGATGGCGTGGGACATGTTCGCCGGTCATCCTGGCGGGACGCACGAGGACCTCGTGCGCGGCGGGTACTCGTTCGGAATCCTGAAGGGAGTCGGCATGCTCGACCCGATGGAGATCGCGAACGCCGCCGTCTGGCTCAACTCCGACATGGCCCGCACCGTGACGGGCATCACCCTCCCGGTCGACGCCGGTCACCTTGGACTCCCCGGGATCAATATGAACCCTCAGATGTGACATCTGCGACATGCACGAACGGCGCCCGGGCGGAACGATCCGCCCGGGCGCCGTTCGTGCGGCCGGGGCCTCAGCGGAATTCGAGGCTGCGGATCGAATTGCTGAGGTTGACGCCGGTGAACGCGGTACGCCCGGACGCGGGGTCGTCGGAGGCCCCGATCGCGACCAGGAGCGGAACGAAGTGGTCACTCGTGCGATGGGCGCCCTGATTGCCCGGGCCCTTCGCGCGGAAGTCGACGAGGTCATCGACGGCACCGGCGACGAGGGTGCCGGCCAGCCACTCGTCGAAATCGCGGTTGTAGCCGGGCAGTTCGTTCCAGGTGGACGGGTCGCGCTGGAACATCGACATGTCGTGCGTGGCGAAGCCAGACCCGATCACGAGGTAGCCCTGGTCTCGCAGCGGGCGCAGCGCCTGCCCGAGCTTCAGGTTCGCTCCGGGCGAGAGGTCGGGCATCGACACCTGCAGCACCGGCACATCGGCGAGCGGGTACATCGCCATGAGCGGGATGAAGGCACCGTGATCGAGGCGCCGATCGACGTACTGATGGATGCTGCCGGCGGGCCCCGCCAGCATGGGCGCGACCTCCTGCGCGAGCGCGAGACTGTCGGGCGTCCAGTACTCGGCCTCGTAGTACCGCCGGTGGAACCCGCCGAAGTCGTAGTACAGCGGCACCTGCGGGTCGGTCGCACCGATCGCGACCGGGGCGTTCTCCCAGTGCCCGGACACGATCACGATTCCGCGCGGCTTGGGGATGGTCAGACTCCAGTCCAGCAGGGCCTGCAGCCACTGCGGCGAATCCAGCAGAGGTGGTGCGCCGTGCGAAAGGAACAGAGTCGGCAGCGGGCCGTCGGACGGCTCCCAGCGGCGTGCGGCGCGGGAACGCTCCTGCGCACGAGGAAGGAATGCGTCGTACGCGCCCATGGGCACCGCTGGGCGCAGGGCCTTGAGCGAGTCATCTCGGACGACTATGTCGGACATGGCTGTGTCAACCCGGTCCCGGGGTCCGGTATTCCCGCATCGGCCCGCCGAGCACAGCCAGCCGAAGGGGCAGGATCCAGTGCGCGGCCAGGATGCTGCGCCCGTCGATCATCGCGCGCTGTCGCGCCGGCGAGACGACCTACGAGCTCGCCAAGGCATTCGGCAATCACCCATCGACAGTCGGGGCGATTCTCCGCCGGCACGGTGTCGAGAGAAGGCCCGCCAAGAGACGATCGTGGCGATCCCAAAACCTGCTCGCAGACCCCTGGCCCGCCGTGGTTGAGGCGATCGCGCAGGTGCTGCGGGTCACCGATCCGCGTGACGGGGCGGCGCGTATCACCGGGGCATGGTCGACAGCACGCTCCTCGAGAAGCTTCGGCAGTTCGACGCGCCTCGCTCCTCGAGGTCCGCGACGAGATCGCCCGCATGATCGAGGACGAGCCAGCCCTCCGGACCCTTCCTCACACGACGAGACGCTGCCAACACGACCTCCAGAATCTAGAAAGTGTTGCAATCATCACTAGAAACCACCAGTCGAATCGGCCCATTGTGATTGGCCGGACTCTGGCGTAGCCTCCCGCTATTGGCACTCAGTGCCGAATTCAGAGCAATGACCGCTCGCCCCGATCGGTGTCGGCCGTGCATCACATCGAAGGGATGAGAACCAATGGGGAAACTGGAAGGCAAGGTCGCCTTCATCACCGGAGCCGCTCGCGGCCAGGGGCGCAGTCACGCGCTGCGGCTGGCGCAGGAGGGCGCGAACATCATCGCGGTCGACCTCTGCGGACAGATCGACACCGTGCCGTATCCGATGTCCACGCCGGATGACCTGAAGGAGACGGTCGCCGGCGTCGAGGCGCTGGACCGCCGCATCGTCGCCCTCCAGGCGGATGTGCGGGACCCGGCGGGCCTTGCCGCCGCCGCCCAGGCGGGTATCACGGAGCTTGGCGCGATCGACATCATCCTCGCCAACGCGGGCATCGCCCCGCAAGGTGGCACCGGCGACGAGTTCCAGACCTTCCGCGACGTGGTGGAGGTCAACATGTTCGGCGCCTACAACGCGGTGAAGGCGGGCGTTCCGTCGATGATCGAGAAGGGGCAGGGTGGTGCGATCGTGCTGACCAGCTCCACCCAGGGGCTGTCCGGCGCCGGCGGTGACGGCACGGGCGCCACGAGCGGCTACGCCGCGTCGAAGCACGGCGTCGTCGGCCTCATGCGCACCTTCGCCAACTGGCTGGCACCGTACTCGATCCGGGTGAACACGGTGCACCCCACCGGTGTCAACACCCCGATGATCGTGAACGAGTCGATGCAGAGGTACCTCAGCGCCAATCCGGGGATGGGCGATGCGCTGAAGAACCTGCTCCCGGTTGATATGGTCCAGCCGATCGACATCAGCAACGCCATCGCCTGGCTGGTGAGCGACGAGGCTCGCTACGTGACCGGTGTGACCCTGCCGGTGGACGCCGGCTTCACCGTGAAGTAGCAGGTGGATCGCCAGGGTCGCCGCTCCCGGCCCTGCCGATGCACGGCTCAGAGGCGTGGACGCCACCGTCGCCGAATCCGACCCGATCCGGGACGCCGCGGGCCAGCCCCGAGCAGCCACGAGTCCGGCTGAGGCGACGGGCGTCGGGCGGCGTAGCATCCGGGCGAGGGACGACGAACGATCGAGCGGGTCGTGATCATGCACCAGTTGGCAGCGCAGCTACACCGAAATGATGACGCTCAGTTGCTGTCGAACCGCCGCGACGAGGCCTCCACGCCGAATCGCTGCTCGAGGGCGTCGGCATGGGTGCGGCGATGCGGCTGCCCTGACGATCGACAGCTCCTCCTCGAGTTCCCGAACGCGTTTCCGGGCAGCCCGCAGTTCAGCACTCTCTACCATCGACCGGCCGGGAAGCGCGCCGCGATCGATGCGATCCTGGCGGACCCAGTTGCTCAGGCCGCCGGCACTGATGCCGAGGTCGTAGGCGACATCGGCACCACGGCGACCGGATCGCACGAGCGCGACCGCGCGCGCCCGAAACTCGGCGGGATAAGGCTTCGGCATGATCAGAGCCTTCCAGCAAAGGCCCGATCACCACATACGACGTGGCAACCATCCCGTGAGGCAGGTCAAACTGCCACCAGTTCCTGCATCAGCACCTTCCGGTCTTGACCGTCGATCAGTGTGGCGGGTCCGAGCTCATTGCCGGCCAAGAACCACATAGGAAATTCCTGGCCACAACAAATAATGGACCTATTTGACTCGAGCGGACATTTAACTGCGAAGGGCACGTAATTGGGAACCATCCGGTAATGGCCTGAGACGAAATGGGCTTCGATGAAACGTCGCACATCCCTCGCTGGCTTGGTGTCAGGCCTCCTCCTAGTTGCCGGAGTTGTCGTCGTTCCTACGGCGGCCGCGAACGCTGCATGCGTGGAGGCCGTCGGAAGTGGCAGCGCAGCAAGCGCCGCAACCGTCTCTCCTGATACCAACTGCTGTACGGTGACGGAACTGCTTACCTCAGGCGGCACGGCATATCACATTGGGTTCCCCGGCGGCGGTCCGTTCAGGGATGGTCCCGGCCCCGGCACGATGGAGGAGTCCATCTCCTCGGGCAAGGAAGTGAACGCGACGCTCGGCAGCAGCGCGTCGGTATCACTGAGTTCAGTGATTGCATCGGCACAAGTATCCGTTTCCGCCAGCCTCGAGGCATCGGCAACCACTACTGTCACGAGCACGTTCTCGAAGGCCATTCCCAGTGGCAAGTACCTGAACGCGCAGTTCGTGAGCTACGGGTACAAGGTGCCGTGGAAGGAAGTGCGCGTTGCGTCAAGCTGCGCCGAGACCACTCTCTATTCCGGCACTGCAACGATCCCTTCGAACTCGATCGGTTGGTACAACTGGACAACAACGTCATGATATTCGCGCGCCGCACCTCCGCAGCTTTCGCCGCCGTCCTGCTTGGAGCGGCAGCGCTGGCGGGATGTACTTCAGCGGGTGGAGGAGGTGGCGGAACCATGTCGTTGGCCCCCTCGCCAGCCTCGACACAGACGACAGCGGAAGCGACGGTGCCAGCTACGTTTGCAACCCCATCACGTGAACGGCCGGGAACCCTGGCGTTCGTGGCCTTCACGACGGGAAATGCGCCTATCAAGCTGGCGGCAACTTTTTCTGCAGTATCGAACTATTTTGTCGCGGTTCGCTGCGCGTCAGTGGGCGCGGCATCGCTTCGCTACACCGTTCAGTCTCTCGACGGCAAGACGCAGTTTCAGTTTGGCTCGGTCGGGTGCAATGCACGTGATTTCGAAGTGGATGGCGGTCAATCGAACGTTCCAAAAGGCACACCGCTCCGGTTCACGATCAGCGGTGACCTGGGTATCATTCGGGAGGCCGTGGGCATCGTTACCACGGACCCGAGCTTCTAGCCTGCTCGGCCAACGCTGAACCGGCCCCCGGTTCTCTGCCGCTTCTCTGCGGATGTCATCAACCCGGGGGTCAAGTCTCGTGTCGTGGTGTCACTCCGGTGAATCGGCCTGGCTTTCGTTCCGTCATTTATTTCAGGATGGACGGCGATGCCGGGTGACGTCCCGCTGAGTGGTGGGGTTTCGGGCACCGTGCAGGGTCAGCTGTTTGATTATGCCGCGGTGAGTTCCGGGGCCGCTACCTGCTCCGTTTCAGTGGTGAGGAGCTTCATGGAGTGCTCGCTGAAGTAGCGGCGACCGGCGCCGCCCCATTCGTCGTGCTGCTCGATCAGGACGTGCCCGGCCAGGCGCAGCAGCGCGGCCGGGTCGGGGAACGTGCCGACCACGTCGGTGCGGCGTTTGATCTCCTTGTTTTGTTGACCCGCTCCAGGGGGTTCGTGGACCAGATCTGACGCCAGTGCGCGACCGGGAATCCGCAGAACGCGAGGAGGTCGTTGCGGGCGTCCTCGAGCATGCCGGCGACCTTCGGGTACGACCGGGTCAGCATCCGGACCACCTCATCGAACTGGGTCTGGACGTGCTCCGGGTCGGGCTGGGCGAAGATCGTGCGGATGATCGACGCGACCAACGGCCCGGCCGTCTTCGGGACGTTCGCGAGCACGTTCCGCAGGAAATGCACCCGACACCGCTGCCAGGCGGCGCCCTGGAACACGGTCCCGGAATGCCGCGACGTCCTCGTCAAGGTTGGCGCAGATCCGCGACACCTCGGACTTGGAAATGCCGGTGTCCGCGCCGAGCGCCTTCACGAGATCATCGACCTTGCGGGTGGAGACGCCGTGAACGTACGCCTCCATCACGACCGCGAACAGGGCCTGGTCGACCCGACGACGCCGTTCCAGCAACGACGGGAGAAACGACCCTTGCCGCAACTTCGGGATCCGCAATTCGAGCTCGCCAGCGGTCGTGGTCAGCGTCCGCGGTCGGGTGCCGTTGCGTGGTGTGATCCGCTCCGGGGTGCGCTCGAACGGGACGGCGCCGATGAACGCGGCCGCTTCCGCATCGATCAGCTCCTGGTAGAGCGTCTCGGTCGCGACCCGGATCCGGTCATTCACATCGGTGAGCTTCAGTCCCTCCGAGCAGATCGAGGAGGGC